>NZ_JBSGZD010000181.1:0-16216 GCF_053610825.1 Streptomyces sp. NPDC054863
GGCCCCCTCTCGTACCTTCGCGGAACTACAGCCTCTCGTACCTTCGCGGAACTACAGCTTCTCGACCGGTGCGTACCGCAGCAGCAGCTTCTTCGGGCGCTCGCCGCCGAAGTCGATCGTGGCCTGCGCGTCCGAGCCGGACCCGGTCACCGTCATCACCGTGCCCAGGCCGAACTGGTCGTGCGTGACGCGGTCCCCGACGGCGAGGTTGATCACCGGCTTGTCCGACGCCCGCCGGGTGGCGAAGCCCGAAGGACCGCCGCGGGAACGCGAGTTGGCCAGTGAAGAGGAGAGCGAGGACGCCACCGAGCCCGCCTTGGAGCCGGAGACCGGGCCCGCCGGGATCTGCGCACCGGTGCGCTTCCACTCCAGGTGGGTGTCCGGGATCTCCTCCAGGAAGCGGGAGGCCGGGTTGTACGAGGGCTGGCCCCAGGCGCTGCGCATGGTCGAGCGGGTGAGGTAGAGGCGCTCGCGGGCGCGGGTGATGCCGACGTACGCGAGGCGGCGCTCCTCCTCCAGCTCCTTGGTGTTGCCGAGCGAGCGCATGTGCGGGAAGACGCCGTCCTCCATGCCGGTCAGGAAGACGACCGGGAATTCGAGGCCCTTGGCGGTGTGCAGCGTCATGAGGGTGATGACGCCGGAGCCGTCCTCCTCCTCGTCGGGGATCTGGTCGGAGTCGGCGACGAGTGCGACCTTCTCCAGGAAGTCGGAGAGCGTGCCGGGGGCCTCGCCGTCGTCGCCCCCCTGGTTCTCCTGCTCGAACTCCAGGGCCACGGCGGCGAGTTCCTGAAGGTTCTCGACACGGGTCTCGTCCTGCGGGTCGGTGGAAGCCTGCAGCTCGGCGAGGTATCCGGTCCGCTCCAGTACGGCTTCGAGGACGGTGGCCGGTCCGGCTCCGGACTCGACGATCGTACGGAGTTCCTCCATCAGCGTGTTGAACCGCTTGACGGCGTTGGCCGAGCGGGCGGCCATTCCGTACGCCTCGTCGACGCGGCGCAGGGCCTGCGGGAAGCTGATCCGCTCGCGCAGCGACAGCGCGTCGATCATGGCTTCGGCGCGGTCGCCGATGCCGCGCTTGGGCACGTTGAGGATGCGGCGCAGCGGGACGGTGTCCTCGGGGTTCGACAGCACGCGCAGGTAGGCCAGGATGTCCCGGACCTCCTTGCGCTCGTAGAAGCGGACGCCGCCGACGACCTTGTACGGCAGGCCGACCCGGATGAAGATCTCTTCGAAGACACGGGACTGCGCGTTCGTACGGTAGAAGACGGCGACGTCGCCGGCCTTGGCGTCGCCCGCGTCGGTGAGGCGGTCGATCTCCTCGGCGATGAACTGGGCCTCGTCGTGCTCGGTGTCGGCGACGTACCCGGTGATCTGGGATCCGGCGCCGGCATCGGTCCAGAGGTTCTTCGCGCGGCGGTTCTCGTTGCGCTCGATGACGGCGTTGGCGGCGGTGAGGATCGTCTGGGTGGAGCGGTAGTTCTGCTCCAGGAGGATCGTCTTCGCGTCCGGGTAGTCCTCCTCGAACTGGAGGATGTTGCGGATCGTCGCGCCGCGGAAGGCGTAGATCGACTGGTCGGCGTCACCGACGACGCACAGCTCGCCGGGCGCGCGGTCCTCGCCGGACGGTCCGACCAGCTCCCGTACGAGCGTGTACTGGGCGTGGTTGGTGTCCTGGTACTCGTCGACCATGACGTGCCTGAAGCGCATCCGGTAGTGCTCGGCGACGTCGGGGAACGCCTGGAGCAGGTGCACCGTGGTCATGATGATGTCGTCGAAGTCCAGTGCGTTCGCCTCGCGGAGGCGGGACTGGTACAGCGCGTAGGCCTGGGCGAGGGTCTTCTCGAAGCCGTCGGCGGCCTGGCCCGCGAAGGCTTCCTCGTCTATCAGCTCGTTCTTGAGGTTGGAGACCTTGGCACTGAAGGACTTCGGCGGGAACTTCTTCGGGTCGATGTCGAGGTCGCGGCAGACCAGGGCCATCAGGCGCTTGGAGTCGGCGGCGTCGTAGATCGAGAAGGAGCTCGTGAAGCCGAGCTTCTTGGACTCGCGGCGCAGGATGCGGACGCACGCGCTGTGGAAGGTGGACACCCACATCGCGTGGGCGCGCGGGCCCACCAGCTCCTCGACGCGCTCCTTCATCTCGCCCGCGGCCTTGTTGGTGAAGGTGATCGCGAGGATCTGGCCGGGGTGCACCCCGCGGGCGGACAGCAGGTGCGCGATGCGGTGGGTGAGCACGCGGGTCTTGCCGGAACCGGCTCCGGCCACGATGAGCAGCGGCGATCCGGCGTGCACGACGGCGGCGCGCTGGTTGTCGTTCAGCCCGTCGAGGAGGGCCGCCGGGTCGACCACCGGGCGGGGGGCGCCGTCCCGGTAGTACCCGTCGCGGGGCGGCGGCGGACCGTCGAACGCACCCCCGAAGAGGTCATGCGGGACCTCCTCCGCGGGGGCACCGTCGTCGGTGTCCTCCGGGGGAGGCGGGGCCGCGTCGTCCTTGTGCTGGAGGTCGGCCAGGAAGCTGTCGTCAAAGAGGCTGCTCATCGCCTACCGAGTCTAGGCGGCCCCACTGACAGCAGGCCCCGGTTTCCGCCACCCCGGCCCGTGATCACCGTCCGCCACCACAGCCCGTGACCCTGTACTCACGCCCTTGCTAAGGTCACGAAAACGTATCGGGCATATCGAACATCAGGCTTCCCACCCGTCACGGGGATTGGCTACGGTGCTGCGCGAGCGGCCCGTACCCCCCTCGGCGAACCGCGCCGGAACGGTCCCCTCACGCCGAATTCGCGCCGCCCGCACGGTGGTTCGGAACCGGGGACCCACACGCATCACCGGGGTGAATCGGCCCGTACCCCCACGACCTGGGCCGTAGGGCACCTTCCGTCAGTCCGCCCGAACCCGACAGCTAACCCGGTAGGCGGTCCACGGAAGGAATGCCTGCTTTGGCATCGCATCGCAAGCCGCGTACCCGCGCCACGTCGCTGATACGTTCCACCGCTCCCGGGGTCGGCGTCACCGCCGCCGCCCTGGTCACCGTCGGTCTGGTCGCCCAGTCCGCACAGGCCGCACCCGCCTCTCCTGTCCCTCCCGCCGCTCCCAAGCCGTCGGTCGAAGAGGTGCAGCAGAAGGTCGACGACCTCTACCGGCAGGCCGGGGCGGCGACCCAGAAGTACAACGGGGCCAAGGAAGCCACCCGGCAGCAGAAGGAGAAGGTCGAGGGGCTCCTCGACGACGTCGCACAGCGCACCGACAAGCTCAACGAGGCCAGGCGCTCGCTCGGCACCTTCGCCGCCACCCAGTACCGCAGCGGATCGGTCGGTCCCACGGCCGCGCTGCTGCTGGCGCACGACCCGCAGTCGTACTTCGATTCGCGGCGGCTGATGGCGCGGGCCACCGATCAGCAGAGGAAGCTGGTCGCCGACTACACCGCGCAGCAGCAGTCCGCCGCGAAGCACCGGGCCGTGGCGACCCGCGGCCTGGAGCGGCTGACCACCTCGCAGGCCTCGCTGCGGGAGTCCAAGCAGGACGTGCAGGACAAGCTCGGGCAGGCACGCGGGCTGCTGTCGCGGCTGACCGCCGAGGAGAAGGCCGAGCTCGCGGAGCTGGAACGCAAGCGCGAGGCGGCGGCCAGGCACAAGGCGGACGAGCTGGCGCGGCAGCAGGCGGAGGCGGCGGCCGGGGAGAAGGAGCGGGAGAGGGAGAAGGAGAGGGAGAGGGAGCAGGAGAAGGAGGCCGGGCAGGGGGCCGGATCCGGGTCGGCCAGGGATCCGGGTACGGGTGCGGGGTCCGGCAGCGGCTCGGGGTCCGGCTCCGGTTCGGGTTCCGGTAGCGGCTCCGGCTCCGGCTCCGGCTCCGGAAGCTCGTACTCCACCAAGGCCGCGAAGGTGCTGGCCTTCGCCCGCGCGCAGATCGGCAAGCCGTACATCTGGGGCGCCACCGGCCCCTCCTCGTACGACTGCTCGGGACTGACCCAGGCCGCCTGGCGGGCCGCCGGGGTGAACCTGCCGCGGACCACCTGGGACCAGGTGAAGGTCGGCACACGGGTCGCGACGAAGGACCTCAAACCGGGTGACCTGGTGTTCTTCTACGACGACATCAGCCACGTCGGCATCTACAAGGGCGACGGAATGATGATCCACGCGCCGAAGCCGAACGCGAAGGTGCGCGAGGAGTCGATCTACTACATGCCGATCTACGGGAGCATCCGGCCGGCCTGACCGGCCCCGCCCCAGGAGCTCAGTCGGCCTGACCGGCCCCGCCCCGGAGCTCAGTCGGCCTGACCGGCCCCGCCGGAACTCAGGTCCACAGGACGGCGATGAAGATGTTGACGACCGTCAGCCCGCCGACCGCGCCGAACAGGGCCTTCTCCACCTTCTCGTCATCGCGCTTGACGTAGACGAGGCCCAGGATCACCACCAGGATCGCCAGCTTGATGCCGAGCTTGACGTTGTTGAGGGGGTGGTCCTGGGCCTGGTGGATGCCGACCAGGGCGATGCCGGTCACCAGCATGGTCAGCGCACCGTGCAGCATCGGGGGTGTGAAACGGGCGGTGCCCGCGCCCATCGCCTTCATCTGGGTCAGGAAGCCGCCGAGGAGCGAGGCGATGCCGATGATGTGCAGTCCTACGAAGACATTGATCGTGACGTCCATGGGGCGGAGCCTAGCCAGGCGTTAGCAGGGCGACGGCGGCAGGGCGGGCCATTCCGTCCCATCGGTCGCAGAGGGCGCGGAAGTGGTGATTCCGCATCCCTGTCGTCGATCATCCGCGACCAGTACTCGACCTCTTCCTGCCATTAGCGCTCATTCGAAGGCTGTGCCGTGACGTCCAGGTTTAGCGTCCCTCCCCAGACGGCCGACTCCCCTCCCCCTCACTCGGCCGGACGGACCAGTGGAAGGACGTGAACGCCCTCGTGGCAGCGCACCGGAAGCCCAAGCAGCGCTCACTCAGCACCGCTCGCAGTGCCCGTACCACCGCGGTCACCCTCGCACTGGCAGGGGCCGCGGGCGCCACCGCACTGGAGGGCACCGCGCAGGCGGAGCCGACGCTCACTCCGGCACAGATCAAGTCGAAGATCGACAAGCTGTACCACGACGCAGAGGCCGCCACCGAGGCGTACAACGGCGTGCAGGAGAAGGCCGAGCGGACGAAGAAGTCGCTCGGCCAGCTACGGGACGAGGCGGCACGCAAGACGGAGCAGCTCAACTCCGCACGCGGCTCGCTCGGCGCTCTGGCCGCGTCCCAGTACCGCACCGGGGGCATCGAGCCCGCGCTCCAGGTCGCGCTGACCTCGAACCCCGACCAGTACCTGGAGCGGGCCGCGATCGCCGGGCGGGCGAGCGACCGGCAGGCCGTCAAAGTGCTGGGCGCGCAGCGGCAGGTCGCCGAGATCGCCCGGCTGCGCGGCAGTGCCGGCCAGAGATTCTCCGAACTCGCCGAACAGCAGGGCGAGTTGAAGAAGCAGAAGGCGAAGATCCAGGAGAAGATCTCCGGCGCCGAGAAACTGCTCTCCCGGCTCACCGCCGACGACCGCGCCCGGTACGCGGCCCAGGACGGGCACGGCGAGGCGGGTGGCGGCGGCGACCGTGCCAGTCGCGGGAAGCGCACCGAGATGCCGCGCGGCAGCGTCCGGGCGCCCAACGCCCGTGCCTCGCAGGCCGTTTCGTTCGCCTACTCCGCTCTGGGAAAGCCCTATGTCTGGGGTGCCACGGGCCCCTCCTCCTTCGACTGCTCGGGCCTGACCCAGGCCGCCTGGCGCTCTGCCGGGGTGGCGCTCCCGCGCACCACCTACACACAGATCAACGCGGGAGAACGCGTCTCGCGTTCCCAACTCGCGCCGGGAGATCTGCTGTTCTTCTACTCCGGCATCACCCACGTCGGGCTGTACATCGGCGAAGGCAAGATGATCCACGCACCGCGGCCCGGAGCCCCGGTGCGGATCGCGCCGATCGACCAGATGCCGCTGACGGGGGCGACACGGCCGGCATGATGCCCACGCCTGACGCCCCTCGTAACGCCCCTCTGTAACGCCCCTCTGTGACGCCCCCTGTGATCGACAGGGTCGTCCGCTCTTCGCGGGGTAGCCGCCTCTATGAGGCCGTGGCCGCCACGGCCTCATAGAGGGAGGCACAGTCATGCCGGGCATCATCAACAGGATCAAGAGTTACGCACGCAGCCCGCAGGGCCGCCGCACCATCGCCCGGGGCCGCCGCGAGGCCTCGAACCCGCGCAGGCGCTCGCAGGCGAGGCAGCTCCTGAGCCGGCTCCGCGGCGGGCGCGGTCACGGCCGTCGCTACTGAGCACGGCCGTCGTTACGGAGCACGGCCGTCGCTCCTGTACGGCCGCCGCTCCTGAGTACCGAAGACGGCCGTCCCCGCCCGTCGGCGGCTACTTGCCCAGTTGGTCCGACAGCCACCGGAAGACCTCCGGCACCTGCTGCTTCCACACACTGGTGCCGTGGGGCCCGGTCAGCTTCACGACCCGCACCGTCGTCGGTGCCTTCGCCGCACCCTTCATGGCGGTCCCCGCCTCGAAGCCGTCGCCCGCCGCGCCCGATACGAACAGGGCGGTGCGCGGCGGCTTCCCCGCCTTGTTCGCCGCCTTCAGCATCATGTACGGGTTGTTGGCGCGCCGCAGTTCCGGGGTCGCGGCGGTGAGGGCGGCGGGCTCGCCGTTCGGGTCGTTGAAGCCGGAGAGGCTGACGCCCGCGCGGTAGCGGTCCGGGTGGGCGACGGCGAGCTTGGCTGCGCAGTGCGCGCCCGCCGAGTAGCCACCGACGGCCCAGTCCGAGGCCTTGTCCGAGGCGCGGAAGGTGTCAAAGACCATCTTCCGCACGTCGACGCTCAGCCAGCTGTCCGCGTTGACCTTGCCCGGGATGTTGGCGCAGCCGGTGTCGGTCTGGTCGCCGAGCAGGGTGGTGCGCGGTGAGACCAGGATGAAAGGCTTGACCTTGCCCTGCTTCATCAGCGGCCCCAGCTGCTTGTTCACCTCAAGGGTGCCGAACCAGGCCTTCGCGGACCCGGGGTAGCCGGGCAGCAGCTGGACCACCGGGAACTTCTTGTCCTTGTACGCCGGGTCGTCGTACTGCGGCGGCAGCCACACGTACACCTCGCCCTCGACCCCGGAGATCCGGCCCTTGAGCTCGGTGACCTGGACGCCCGGCCCCATCCTGGCGTCGTCGACCGGCTTGAACTTCGCGGCTTCCTTCGGCTGCTCGGACAGCTTCTGACCGCCTATGCCGTCGGGGCCGAGGTCCGTGGCCGTCCCGGCCCGGTCCGTCGTCCCGAGCAGGTCGTCCCAGGTGTCGTAGAGCCCGTTGGCGTTGTTCACCCCGACGAAGACCACGGTGATGGCGGTGACCTGTGCGAACACCAGCATCAACAGCCGTACGAAGCCACGCACGGCGGCGGGACCGCGCACCCGGCTCCACAGGGCCAGCGGCAGGACGACCGCGACCACGAGCAGGGCGATCGCGGTCACGAAGAAGGGGGTCCCGGTAAGACTCATCACGTGGGTACTAGATGGCCTGATCGCCACCGGGGTTGCCCGATTTCACGTGTCTGTCACCTGACTCACACCCCTGCCGCACCTGAACCCCCGGTAAAGCCGCAGGTCAGGGCAGCTTTGGGGCGGGGTCAGACCAGCCGTCGGGCAGTTGCCCAGCGGGTCAGCTCGTGCCGGTTGGACAGCTGGAGCTTGCGCAGCACCGCCGAGACGTGCGATTCGACCGTCTTCACGGAGATGAACAGCTGCTTCGCGATCTCCTTGTACGCGTAGCCGCGCGCGATCAGACGCAGCACCTCGCGCTCCCGCTGGGTGAGCCGGTCCATGTCCTCGTCGGCCGGGGGCGCGTCCGTCGACGCGAACGCGTCCAGGACGAACCCGGCCAGCCGCGGCGAGAACACCGCGTCCCCGTCCTGCACCCGAAACACCGAATTCACCAGGTCGGCGCCGGTGATCGTCTTGGTGACGTACCCGCGTGCACCGCCCCGGATGACGCCGATGACGTCCTCCGCCGCATCGGAGACCGACAGCGCCAGGAACCGCACCGGCTGCTCGGCGTCCGACATCAACGGTGCGCACCGGCGCAGCACTTCGACCCCGCCGCCGCCCGGCAGGTGCACGTCGAGGAGGACCACCTCGGGCCGGGTCGCAGTGATCACGGTGACGGCCTGGTCGACGTCGGCGGCCTCGCCGACCACCTCGACGCCGGTCGTCGCGGTCTGGCCGATCTCGGCCTGCACCCCGGTGCGGAACATCCGGTGGTCGTCCACCAGCACCACCCGTACGTGCCGCTCCTGTCCCTGCTCCGGCTGCCCCTGGCCCCCGTGTGCGCTCTGCTCGGTCATGCGTCCGCCGCCCTCTCCATCTCAAGCTCGACTTCCGTGCCCCCGTCGGGCGCGGAACGCAGCCGTGCCGTGCCTCCGTGGCGCTCCATCCGGCCGATGATCGATTCTCGTACGCCCATCCGGTCGCCCGGAATCGCATCGAGGTCGAAACCGGGTCCCCGGTCCCGCACGGACACGAAGACCGTGCGGCCCTCGACCTCCGCGAAGACCTGTACCGCCCCGCCCTCGCCACCGTACTTGGCGGCATTCACCATTGCCTCGCGTGCGGCCTGCATCTGAGCCGCCAGCTTGTCGTCCAGCGGGCAGTCACCGACCACCACCACCTCAAGAGGCACTCCGTGCTTGTCCTCCACCTCGGCTGCCGCGCGCTTCACCGCGTCCGCGAGGGTGGTGGGTTCCTCGTCCTCGTCCTTGCCGGTGCCCTCCGGCTTGTACAGCCAGTTGCGCAGCTCGCGCTCCTGGGCACGGGCCAGCCGCCGTACCTCCGAGCCGTCGTCCGCGTTGCGCTGGATCAGCGTCAGGGTGTGCAGTACGGAGTCGTGGACGTGGGCGGCGACCTCGGCCCGCTCCTGGGCGCGGATGCGCATCAGGCGCTCCTCGGACAGGTCCTGCGTCATGCGGACGAGATACGGGCCGGCCAGCAGCCCGATGCCCGCGATCACGGCGAGCGCGGCCGTCAGTACGTTGCCCAGCTGGGCGGCCGAGCCGCGCACGACCAGGAAGACCGTGAGGCCGACCCCGACCAGGGCGACGCCCGCGAGACCGCGCAGCACCTGGAGCATCCGGCGGCGGCTGCCGCCCTCCGTCCAGTGCGCGCGGCGGGCGTTGTCCGCCTGGCGCCACACCAGTACGACACCCGCGCCGGTCAGCAGCAGCGGCCACACGTACCGCCCGGAGCCGGCCGTGTCCACATTGCTGACGAAGATCGCGGCGCCGATGCAGAGCGCGACCAGGGCGGCGATCTGCCCCTTGTCGGGGATCCGCAGCCTGCGCCGGCCGTCGGGCAGGGTCTCGAAGGCGCTGCGCGGCTCGGCGCCGACCCCTCCGACCCCCAGCGGCACGAAGAACCAGAACACCGCGTACACCAGCGCGCCCAGCCCCTGCATCAGGAACAGGCCGAAGAAGGCGATCCGCACCCAGGCGACCGGCAGTCCCAGGTGTCCCGCGAGCCCCCGGGCGACCCCGCCGAGCATCCGCCCGTCCGCGCTGCGGTAGAGCTTGCGCGGGTGCGGGGCTGCCGAGTCCTGCTCGGCGGCGGGTGGGCGGGCCGCTCGGCGGCTCGGGGCGGTGGACGACATGACTTGATGGTCACACGGCCGCAGGGCCCGGCACATGGGGGAAAACCCCAGAATCCCCTGAGGGAAACCGCAGGATGGGGCCTGCGGAAATCAGGGATCAGCCAGGGTCGCCCCAGGTGCCGCGGGCGGCGGATGCCGGTCACCATGGGGCTTATGACAGAAGTCCACGACGAACCGGTGGCCACCACGCCCCCCGGCCCGGGCGGTCCCGCGGATCCGGCCGACGGGTCGAAGCCCCGGCTGCGCCGCAGCCGCCGTCACAAGACGATCGGCGGTGTGTGCGGCGGGCTCGGCCAGTACTTCGACGTCGACCCGGTGATCTTCCGTGTCGTGCTCGCCGTGACCGCCGTGGCCGGTGGCATCGGGCTGATCGCGTACGGCTTCGCCTGGCTGCTCGTACCGCAGGAGGGCGACGAGGAGAACGAGGCGAAGCGGTTGCTGACCGGCCGTGTAGACGGCCCGGCCCTGATCGCGGTGCTGCTCGCCCTGGTCGGCTGCGGCATGTTCCTGTCGATGCTGCACAACGGCGGCGCCTTCGGATTCTCCGTCATGCTCATCCTGGTCGTCGGTGCCAGCGCCATGTGGTCCCGGCAGCGCCGGGACGCCGCCGCCTCGTCGGAAGAGCCGGGAGCCACCCAGGTCGCGGACGTGGCGGCGCCCCCCGAGACCAAGGCTCCGCCGATTCCCGGCGCCCCGTCCTGGTGGCGCGACCCGATCGTCAAGGACGGCACGACCGGGCCCGTCCCGCACGGCTACCTCTGGGGTCCGGCCGCGCAGCCCGTCGACGTCCGCCCCTCAATGAGGAACGGATGCACGGCGCGCCGTGACCGGCGCCCCCGCTCCTTCGGCGGCCTCACATTCCTCGTCGCGCTGCTCGCCGGTGCGGCGGGCACGGCCGCGACCTGGGACACGGAGCCCCTGGGCACCAGCCTGGCGACCGGCCTGGCGTGTGCGCTGGCGGTGTTCGGGGTGGGGCTGCTGTTCGGGTCGTTCCTCGGCCGGGTCGGCGCGGGCACGATTTTCCTGGGCCTGCTCACGGCCGGTCTGCTGACGGCCGCCTCGGCCATCCCCAAGGACATCACCACCGACTGGGTCCGCAGCGACTGGCGTCCGGCGACGGTCGGGGCCGTCCAGCCGAGGTACGAACTCGGCGCCGGCGAGGGCCTCCTCGACCTCGGCAAACTGGTCGTGCCGAAGGGCAGCACCCTGACCACCAGGGCCGAGGTCGGGGCGGGCACCCTGCGCGTCGTCGTCCCCAAGGACGTGACCGTGCAGGTCGACATGGAGGTGGGGGTGGGCGACATCGAGCTGCCCGGCCAGAGCCCGGAGGACATCGACATCCGCACCAGCCAGCAGCAGGCCCGCACCCTCTACCCACCGCCCGGCGCGAAGCCCGCGGGCACGGTCTCCCTGCACCTCGAAGTCGGCGTCGGACAGGTGGCGGTGGAACGTGCTGCGTCATGACTTCCTGCCCGGGCGCGCGGTCCTGGGCCTCACCTTCCTGACCGCGACCGTGCTGTACGCCGTCGATGCGAGCGGCACCTGGGACACCCCGTGGTGGACGCTGCTCCCGGTGATCGGCGGCGGCCTCTTCGTGGCGGCGGTCGCCGGCTGGATCGGCTACGGCATCCGGCGGCGCCGCAAGGCCCGCATCGCATCGAGGGAGAACACGGCCGCCCCGGCGAGCACCAGCGGCAGCCACGCCATCAGATAGGCGAGGTCGTTGCCGTAGTAGTACGGCGTGGTCTGCCAGCTGACGGTGAGCCACAGGCTGAGCGAGATCAGCGCACCGCCGACGGCGGCGACGCGTGCGAAGAGACCGAGCAGCGTGCCGATACCGACGAGGAGTTCCCCGATCGCGATGGCGTAGCCGAAGCCTTCGGGGGCCTTCAGCGCCAGGTCGACGAGCCAGGGCACGGCGGAGCCGTCGCGCACCGAGGTCATCAGTGCGCCGATCGAGCCGTCACCGCTCGCGGAGAGGAACGCGCTGTCGGTGAGCTTGTCGAGGCCCGCGTAGATGAAGGTGATGCCGAGGAAGAGGCGCAGGGGAAGCAGCGCGAAGCGGCTCGCGCTGTGCTTCCAGCCCCGCGGCTCGTTCGTCCCGTACGCACGCGTGCTGCCCGTCCCGTACCCGTATGCCATCGCCCGGCCCTGCCTTCCTCGCGCCTCACGTCCCGTCGCTTGACCATACGTTCGACGAGCGGGCGGGGCGCAGCGGGAGAACGCCTCAATGAGGAGGTCGCTGCGGCCCGCCTCGAAGAGGAGGCCGCGGCGGTGCGCGGTCAGTCGGTGACGTCGATCTGGCAGCAGTTCGTCTCCACGCCCGCCGCCGTCACCACCTGTACCTCGACCCGGCCCGGCTCCACCTCGACGGGGACCGGCACGGTCAGCGCACTGTCGGTCGGGTTGGTGAACCCACCGGGCACCGGCACCAGCGGGACGTGCACATGGACCGTCCCGATCCGCACCACCATGCGGGCCAGCCGGTCCGGAGTCCGCGCCCCGGGCGGTACGAAGCCCGCGCCGCGGATCTCGATGTCGTCGCCCGTACGGATGGGCCCGTCGAGGTCGCCCGCCTCCCTGGCCCGGACGACGGACAGCACGACCGGACGGCCGCCCTCCGCATACTTCCCCGCGAAGTACGTGGCCGCCGACACCACCACGAGGAGGGCGAGCCCCCACGGCAGGTCCGGCAACTGCTCGGGCCGCCTGGCCAGTCGTACGGCGGAGAAGACGACTGCCACGGTCGATACGAGAACGTACTGGACGTCGCCGAAGTTCCCCCGCCCCGAGTCGTCGGTCAGCAGGTCGGCGGCGCGCGGCCGGTCCGCCCGCACCTTCTGGAGGGTCTGCTTCAGCACCCGAACCCCCACCACCCGCCGTACGATCACGGCGATCGCACAGGTCAGCGCGAGGACGGTCAGTACACCTGCGCCCCGGGCCAGTTCGAGCCCTGCGATCAGGGCGTCCCGGTCGGCCGGGTTCGACGCGCCGGCCAGTTGCACGGCGAGCACCAGCACCGCGAAGACCGCGAGCAGTACCCAGGACGCGGCGACGGCGCGCGAGGTGGAGAGCCGGTTGTCCTCGCCGATCAGCGGCGCGAGCAGTCCGCCGCGCGCCCGGTGCGCCCTTGCGGCGCCCGTCAGCACGGTGGCGGTGACGAGGGCGGCGACGAGTCCCGCGGTGCGGGCCAGGGTCCACCCCGCGCCGATGGCGGTGAACGCCTCCACCAGCGCGAGGGCCACCACGGCCCCCCACACCACGAACAGCGTCCTGCGCCACAGCAGTCGCAGCCAGACCTCACCGGCCTCGCGCGAGCGCTCCGCGACGTCCCGTGCGGACTGGGTCAGCTCGTCGGACACCCACTGCCGGGACGCTCCCGCGGAGTGCGCGACGGCGGAGGGCACCCCCTCCCCCGTCGCCAGTTCGTCGCGCTTGGCCAGGAAGGCGGCCACGGCGCGCCGGTGACCCTCACGGGCACCGCTCGGGCAGTCGCCGCAGACACAGCCCCCGCCGTGCCCACTGCCGTGCGTGCTCTGTCTTGCCTCTTGCACCGCCACGGCGATTGCCGCCCTTTCCCCGTCCGACCCACTGCCCGCACGTCAACGTGCATGCGCTGAAGGGAAATTGTGCCGTACGGAGGGGCCGGTGCGGCCCGTGGGGAGGTGCGGTGGGGTGACGGCCAGGTCAGCGCCTTGACGCCAACCGGATGCCGCGCCACACCAGCAGTGCTCCGCACAGGGCGACCAGTACGCCGCCGAGCACCCACCACAGCGCGCCGTGCTTCACCGCGTCCAACGCTCCCACTTCACTCCCCTGCACCCTCACCCGCTGCACCTTCACCCCAGGAGTTCAGGTTCCGTCCGGCTGATCCGGCGCCACATCGACTGGTGGTTGATCCACGCGACGAGGTCGCTGCCGATCTGGTCGCGCGTCTCGACGGCCTCCTTGTGGCCGATCAGCACCGGCTTCCCGGCCGCCCGCGCCGCCAGCTGCACCTGGCAGGACCGCTCCAGCGTGTGGAACCACCAGGCTGCCGCGTCCACCGAGTCCCCGACCGTGAGCAGTCCGTGGTTGCGCAGCACGACCGCTTTGTTGCTGCCGAGCGCCCCGGCGATCCAGCGGCCCTCGGTCGGGTCGACGGCGACGCCCGTGTACGCGTCGTAGAGCGCGTGCGACTCGTAGAAGGCGCAGGACTCCTGGGTGATCGGGTCGAGGAGCTCCCCGAGGGCCGCGAAGGCCCGCCCGTGCACGGAGTGGGTGTGCGCGACGGCGACGACGTCGGGGCGCGCCTTGTGCACCTGGGCGTGCACGGTGAAGGCGGCCTGGTTGACGTGCCGGCTCCCCCGCACGACCTGGCCGTCCCCGTTGACGAGGATCAGATCGCTCACGGTCACGTCGGCGAAGGCGAGTCCGAAGGGGTTCACCCAGTAGCAGTCGGCGTATTCGGGGTCGCGTGCCGTGATGTGCCCGGAGACGCCCTCCTCGTACCCGCACGAAGCGAAGATCCTGAGCGCGCCCGCCAGCCGCTCCTTGCGGTAGCGGCGCTCGTCGGCCGGGTCGTCGTGGACGGGCGGCATCGCGAAGTCGAGCCGGTCGACGGGTACGGGCGGGGGTGCGGGTGTCTCGGCGGTCATGGGGCGGAAGCTACCCCCTGGTAGGGCCGGAAACCAGGGATGCGGATACGACGATGCCGCGGCCACCTCATAGAGGTGGCCGCGGCATCGGGCGCTACAGGAGGGTCACTCCCACTCGATCGTGCCCGGCGGCTTGCTCGTCACGTCGAGCACGACCCGGTTGACGTCGGCCACCTCGTTGGTGATCCGCGTCGAGATCTTCGCCAGCACCTCGTACGGCATGCGCGTCCAGTCCGCCGTCATGGCGTCCTCGGACGAGACGGGGCGCAGCACGATCGGGTGGCCGTAGGTGCGGCCGTCACCCTGCACGCCCACCGAGCGCACGTCGGCGAGCAGCACGACCGGGCACTGCCAGATCTCGCGGTCGAGACCGGCCGCGGTCAGCTCCTCACGGGCGATGGCGTCGGCCTCGCGCAGCAGGTCCAGGCGCTCCTTGGTCACGTCACCGACGATGCGGATGCCGAGACCGGGGCCGGGGAACGGCTGGCGCTGGACGATCTCCTCCGGGAGGCCGAGCTCCTGGCCGACCATCCGGACCTCGTCCTTGAACAGCTGGCGCAGCGGCTCGACGAGCTCGAACTCGATGTCGTCGGGGAGCCCGCCCACGTTGTGGTGGGACTTGATGTTGGCGGTGCCGGTGCCGCCGCCGGACTCGACGACGTCCGGGTACAGGGTGCCCTGGACCAGGAACGCGACCGCCGGGCCCTCCTCCTGGAGGATCTCCAGCTGGGCCTGCTCGAAGACGCGGATGAACTCGCGGCCGATGATCTTCCGCTTGGTCTCCGGGTCGGAGACGCCCGCGAGCGCGTCGAGGAAGCGCTTCTCGGCGTCGACGACCTTGAGCTGCACGCCCGTGGCCGCGACGAAGTCCTTCTCGACCTGCTGGGTCTCGCCCTTGCGCATCAGACCGTGGTCGACGTACACGCAGGTCAGCTGGGAGCCGATGGCCTTCTGGACGAGGGCTGCGGCCACCGCGGAGTCCACGCCGCCGGACAGGCCGCAGATGGCGCGCTTGTCGCCGACCTGCTCGCGGATCAGGGCGATCTGCTCCTCGACGACGTTGTGCGTCGTCCAGTTCGGCTCGATGCCGGCGCCGCGGTACAGGAAGTGCTCAAGTACCTGCTGGCCGTGCGTGGAGTGCAGCACCTCGGGGTGGTACTGGACGCCGTACAGCTTCTTCTCGTCGTTCTCGAAGGCGGCGACCGGCACGACGTCCGTGGACGCGGTGACGGTGAAGCCCTCGGGAGCGGCGGAGCAGGCGTCGCCGTGCGACATCCACACCGGCTGCTCGTCCGGCGTGCCCTCAAAGAGGGTGGAGCCGGACTTGGAGACCTTGAGCGGGGTACGGCCGTACTCGCGGGCACCGTTGTCGTCGACGGTGCCGCCGAGCGTGATGGCCATCAGCTGGAAGCCGTAGCACATGCCGAAGACCGGGACCCCGGCCTCAAAGAGGGCGCGGTCGATGGACGGGGCACCTTCGGCGTACACCGAGGACGGGCCGCCGGAGAGGATGATCGCCTTCGGGTTCTTCGCGAGCATCTCGGACACCGGCATGGTGCTCGGGACGATCTCGCTGTAGATCCGGGCCTCGCGGACACGGCGGGCGATGAGCTGGGCGTACTGCGCGCCGAAGTCGACGACGAGGACGACGTCGGGGGCGGCGGGGGGCGCTGCGGGCACGGGCGGCCTTCCGGCGGTGAAAGGGGGTCGGGAGTGTCGATTCTACCGGGAGCGGCCGATCCTCCCTGCTGTACCACCGTCCGGGCCTCGCCGTACCACCGTCCGGGCCTCCCGCCCGGTTCCTCTCGTCTCATCATCCGGGCCTGCATTGGGCGCTGCGCGCGGGTGGGGACATAATGCCTCCCATGCGCATGCACACGACCTTCGTCTTTACCTATGGCACCCGGCCCGTCCGGCTGCCACGGTCGTGCTGCTTGTAGC
>NZ_JBSGZD010000182.1:0-16133 GCF_053610825.1 Streptomyces sp. NPDC054863
GACGGAAGCCGCCGCGACGGAGACCGCCGAGCAGGACGAGGCGCCGCGCGGACGTCTGCGCCGTCGGGCGAGCCGTCCGGCCGCCACCCCGAAGTTCACCGCCGAGCCGGTGGCGGCAGCCACCGAGCCCGCCGCGGCCCCGCAGGCCGAGAAGAAGCAGGCCGAGAAGCAGGCCGACGAGCCCGCGCCGCGTTCGCGCCGCCGTGCGCAGCGGCCCGCCGTCGCCGTGTTCCAGGCGCCGGTTTTCGCCGAGCCGATGTTCCAGACCCCGGAGACCGCGGCCATCATCGCCGCTGCCACCGCCCCGGCCGACGAGCCGGAGGAGATCGACGAGGAAGAGACGGAGACCGAGGCCGAGACCGTCGTCGAGGCGCCGGTCCAGGAGCCCGAGCCCGCGCAGTCCGGTGGCCGCCGCCGTCGCCGCCGTCGCGGTGAGGCCGCCGCCGAGCCGCAGCCCCGTCACGACGTCCAGGAGGCCCCGCAGGAAGAGGCCGACGGGTCCGACGAGGACACGGAGCAGGGCCACGAGGCCGAGGGCCACGACGAGTCCGACGACGCCGACGACCGCAGGGCGCGCCGTCGCCGTCGCGGTGGCCGCCGCCGTCGTCGCGGTGACGCCCTGGACGCGGAGGAGTCCGAGTCCGAGGGTGGCCGCAGGGGCGAGCGGAGCATCGAGGACGCCGTCGAACCGCAGCAGGAGACGGACAACTCCTCCGACGAGGACGACGACGACCACGACGACGACCACCACGGCGCCGGGTCGTCCAGCAGCCGCCGTCGCCGTCGCCGTCGCCGCCGCAGCGGTGACTCCGGCCACGAGGACTCCGCGTCGAACGGGTCGGACGACCCGGAGCGCACCGTCGTCAAGGTCCGCGAGCCCCGCAAGAAGGAGGCCGCCGCCGAGCGCGAGCCCGGCACCGGCTTCGACGAGGTCCAGTCCATCAAGGGCTCGACCCGCATGGAGGCCAAGAAGCAGCGTCGCCGCGAAGGCCGCGAGCAGGGCCGCCGCCGCGTCCCGATCATCACCGAGGCGGAGTTCCTGGCGCGCCGCGAGGCCGTCGAGCGCGTCATGGTCGTCCGCCAGAACGGCGAACGCACCCAGATCGGCGTCCTTGAGGACAACATCCTCGTCGAGCACTACGTCAACAAGGAGCAGTCGACGTCCTACGTCGGCAACGTCTACCTGGGCAAGGTGCAGAACGTCCTCCCGTCCATGGAGGCCGCGTTCATCGACATCGGCAAGGGCCGCAACGCCGTCCTGTACGCCGGTGAGGTCAACTTCGAGGCGCTCGGCATGGCCCACGGGCCGCGCCGCATCGAAACCGCGCTCAAGTCCGGCCAGTCGGTCCTCGTCCAGGTGACGAAGGACCCGATCGGCCACAAGGGCGCCCGTCTGACCAGCCAGGTCTCGCTGCCGGGCCGCTACCTCGTGTACGTGCCCGAGGGCTCCATGACCGGCATCAGCCGCAAGCTCCCGGACACCGAGCGGGCGCGTCTGAAGACCATCCTCAAGAAGATCGTCCCCGAGGACGCGGGCGTCATCGTGCGCACCGCGGCCGAGGGCGCCAGCGAGGACGAGCTGCGCCGCGACGTCGAGCGTCTGCAGGCCCAGTGGGAGGACATCCAGAAGAAGGCGAAGAGCAACACGGCCACCAACGCGCCGACGCTGCTCTACGGCGAGCCGGACATGACCGTCCGCGTCGTCCGCGACATCTTCAACGAGGACTTCTCCAAGGTCATCGTCAGCGGTGACGAGGCCTGGCAGACGATCCACGGGTACGTCGCCCACGTCGCGCCGGACCTCAACGACCGGCTGTCGAAGTGGACGTCGGAGGTCGACGTCTTCGCGACGTACCGGATCGACGAGCAGCTGATGAAGGCGCTGGACCGCAAGGTCTACCTGCCGTCCGGCGGTTCGCTGGTCATCGACAAGACCGAGGCGATGATCGTCGTCGACGTCAACACCGGGAAGTTCACCGGCCAGGGCGGCAACCTCGAAGAGACCGTGACGAGGAACAACCTCGAAGCGGCCGAGGAGATCGTGCGCCAGCTGCGCCTGCGCGACCTGGGCGGCATCGTCGTCATCGACTTCATCGACATGGTCCTGGAGTCCAACCGCGACCTGGTGCTGCGGCGCCTCCTGGAATGCCTGGGACGCGACCGTACGAAGCACCAGGTGGCGGAGGTCACCTCGCTGGGCCTCGTGCAGATGACCCGCAAGAGGGTCGGCCAGGGCCTCCTGGAGTCCTTCTCCGAGACCTGCGTCCACTGCAACGGGCGCGGCGTCATCGTGCACATGGAGCAGCCCACCGCGGCCGGTGGCGGCGGTGGCTCCAAGCGCGCGAAGAAGCGCGGCAAGGGCGGCAACGGCTCCGACCAGGGGCACGCCGACCACACCGGTCACGAGCACGAGCACGGCTCCGACGGCGGTCAGGACCACGGTCACGACCACGACGACGTGCACGAGCCTCTTGAGGTGGAGACGGAGGCGGAGGTCGCTGCCGAGGTGGCCGCACCGATCGCGCTGCCCTCGCCCGACTTCGTACCGGACGAGGAGCTGTACAGCAGCGCCGCGGAGGCCGAGGCCGCTGCCACGCGTGGCCGTGGCCGCCGTCGGGCGTCCCGCAAGGCGTCGGCCCCGGCCGGTGCGCCGCGCGGGAAGACCTCGCCCGCCGACTACATCGAGCACGCGTCGCCGATGAGGACGAAGGCCGCGGCAGTGGCGGAGCCGGAGCCGGCGGCCGAAGCGGCGCCCGCGCCGGTGGCCGAGGCAGTGGTCGAGGCAGCACCTGTTGCCGAGGCAGTGGTCGAGGCAGCACCTGTTGCCGAGGCTGTCGTCGAGCCCGCTGCCGAGCCCGCCGCCGAGCGTGTCGTCGACGTGGCGCAGGAGGCCGCTCCGGCGCCTCGTGGCCGCCGTCGGGCGACCCGCAAGGCGTCGGCCCCGGCCGGTGCGCCCAGGCGCCCGACGCCGAGGCGACCGTGGTGGAGGCGGCTCCGGCCGCCGAGACCCCGGTGGCCGAGGAGGCCGCGCCGGTGGAGGCACCGGTCGAGGCGCCCGCCGTCGACGCCGCCCCGCCGCGGGCCCGTCGCAGGGCGACCCGCAAAGCCACCGCCCCCGCGGGTTCGCCCGCAGGGTCGGCCGAGGCCGCCGTACTCGTGGTGGAAGCCGCGCAGCCGGTGGCCGAGAAGGCCGGGACCGCACCCGAGGCCGACGAGGCTCAGGCACCGGCGAAGAAGACCGACGACGAGGCTCAGGCACCGGCGAAGAAGACCGACGACGAGGCTCCGGCACCGGCCAAGAAGACGGCACGCAAGACCGCCGCCAAGAAGGCCGCGCCCGCCAAGAAGACCGCAGCCAAGAAGACGGCCGCCAAGAAGACCGTCGCGAAGAAGACGGCCACCAAGACGGCCACGAAGACGGCTGCCAAGTCGACGACGGCCAAGAAGACTGCGAAGAAGACGGCCGCGGCGGACCAGCAGACGCTGCCGTCCGTGTCCGCCCCCGCGCAGGACTGACGCAGCACAAGCAGCACCGGCAGCACCGGTACTGCCGGTTCCGCCGTACTGCCGGGTACCACCGGTGGTACGGCGGAACCACCGCAGCAACGCAACAACAGCAGTGACGCGACATCCGCAGTACCCGGCGGAACCCGGCCCCGGCCGGACCCCGGGGTGGCCAGTGCCGATCAGGCGCTGGCCACCCTGGTATCCGGGACCCGGGCCCGCGCGACCCGCAGGCCGTGAAATGCCTCTGAACGACGGAGAGTTCGTAACCCCATGAGCAACAGCGCCACCCCCCGACCCATACGTAAGGCCGTCATCCCGGCCGCGGGTCTCGGCACCCGCTTCCTGCCCGCGACCAAGGCAACGCCCAAGGAAATGCTGCCGGTCGTCGACAAGCCCGCGATCCAGTACGTGGTCGAGGAAGCCGCCGGGGCGGGACTCTCCGACGTACTCATGATCACCGGGCGCAACAAGCGCGCTCTCGAAGACCACTTCGACCGCAACTACGAGCTGGAGTCGGCCCTCACCAAGAAGGGTGACGCCGACCGCCTCGCCCGCGTCCAGGAGTCCAGCGACCTGGCGACCATGCACTACGTCCGCCAGGGCGACCCGCGGGGCCTGGGCCACGCCGTCCTGTGCGCCGCCCCGCACGTCGGCGACGAGGCCTTCGCGGTCCTCCTCGGCGACGACCTGATCGACCCCCGCGACCCGCTGCTCGCCCGCATGGTCGAGGTCCAGCAGACGTACGGCGGCAGCGTCGTCGCGCTGATGGAGGTCGACCCGGAGCAGATCCACCTCTACGGCTGCGCGGCCGTCGAAACCACCTCCGACGGCGATGTCGTCAAGATCAACGGCCTCGTCGAGAAGCCCGCCACCGAGGACGCCCCCAGCAACCTCGCCATCATCGGCCGGTACGTCCTGGACCCGGCGGTCTTCGGCGTCCTGCGCGAGACCGCGCCCGGCCGGGGCAACGAGATCCAGCTCACCGACGCCCTCCAGACGATGGCCGCGGACGAGAAGGTCGGCGGCCCCGTGCACGGCGTCGTCTTCAAGGGCCGCCGCTACGACACCGGTGACCGCGGCGACTACCTGAAGGCCATCGTCCGGCTCGCCGCCGAACGCGCGGACCTCGGCCCGGAGTTCAAGACCTGGCTGCGCGGCTACGTCGCGGACGAGATGTAGGCCTCCGCCCCACCCCGCACACCCCTGCTCGACCCGCACGAAGGAGAACCCCATGATCGGCCTGGTACTGGCGGCGGGCGCCGGACGGCGTCTGCGTCCCTACACCGACACGCTGCCCAAGGCGCTCGTCCCCGTGGACGGCGACACCACAGTCCTGGACCTGACCCTGGGGAACTTCGCGAAGGTCGGACTGAGAGACGTCGCGATCGTCGTCGGCTACCGCAAGGAAGCCGTCTACGCGCGCCAGGCCGAACTGGAGTCGAAGTACGGCGTGAAGATCACGCTCATCGACAACGACAAGGCCGAGGAGTGGAACAACGCCTACTCCCTGTGGTGCGCCCGCGACGTCCTCAAAGAGGGTGTGATCCTCGCCAACGGCGACACCGTCCACCCGGTCTCCGTCGAGGAGACCCTCCTCGCCGCCCGCGGCGACGGCCGGCAGATCATCCTCGCCCTCGACACGGTCAAGAACCTGGCCGACGAGGAGATGAAGGTCATCACGGACGAGTCAGGCGCCGTACAGAAGATCACCAAGCTGATGGACCCGGCCACCGCGACCGGCGAGTACATCGGCGTCACCCTCATCGAGCCGGAGGCAGCCACCGCCCTCGCCGACGCCCTGAGGACGACCTTCGAGCGGGACCCCGACCTCTACTACGAGGACGGCTACCAGGAGCTCGTCGGCCGCGGTGTACGCATCGACGTGGCCCCGATCGGCGACCTCAAGTGGGTCGAGATCGACAACCACGAGGACCTCGCCAAGGGCCGGGAGATCGCATGCCTGTACTGACCCGGCTGATCCCCTCGCCGGTCGCCGTCGACATCTCCAGGGGCGCCCTGGACGACCTCGCCGGCCTCCTGGCGGACCAGCGGATCTCCGGCTCGGGCGCGCTCGCCATAGCCATCAGCGGCGGGTCGGGACGGGCGCTCCAGGAGAAGCTGGCACCCGTCCTGCCCGGCGCCGACTGGTACCCGGTCACCGACGGCACCATCGACGCGGCGGTCCGGCTCGCCGAGGAGATGAAGGGCCGCAAGCGGTACGACGCGGTGGTCGGACTCGGCGGCGGAAAGATCATCGACGTCGCCAAGTACGCCGCCGCCCGGATCGGCCTGCCCATGGTCGCCGTCGCGACGAACCTGTCGCACGACGGCCTGTGCTCCCCGGTGTCCATCCTGGACAACGACAACGGCCGGGGCTCCTACGGCGTGCCCACGCCCATCGCGATGCTCATCGACCTCGATGTCATCCGCGACGCCCCGGCCCGTTTCGTACGCTCCGGGATCGGCGACGCGCTCTCCAACATCTCGGCCGTCGCCGACTGGGAACTCTCCCACGAGGTCAACGGCGAGAACGTCGACGGTCTGGCCGCCGCCATGGCCAGACAGGCCGGCGAAGCCGTGCTGCGCCACCCCGGCGACGTCACCCAGGACGCGTTCCTCACCGTGCTCGCCGAGGCGCTCGTGCTGTCCGGCATCTCGATGTCGATCAGCGGCGACACCCGGCCCTCCTCGGGCGCCTGCCACGAAATCAGCCACGCCTTCGACCTGCTCTTCCCCAAGCGCGCCGCGCTGCACGGCGAGCAGGTCGGCATCGGCGCGGTCTTCGCGATGCACCTGCGCGGTGCGCACGAGGAGGCCGGGCTGTTCGCGGACGTACTGCGCAGGCACGCCATGCCGGTCCTGCCGGGCGACATCGGCTTCACCGTCGAGGAGTTCGTACAGGCGGTGCAGTACGCGCCGCAGACCCGGCCGGGCCGCTTCACGATCCTGGAACACCTGGACCTGCCGGCGGACGGCATCAGGGACGCGTACGCCTCTCTGGTGAAGGCAGTCGGCGAGTCGGGTGGACAGCCGGACCACGGGCGCTAGCCCGGTTTGACCCACCGGTCAGGGTCCCGTAACTTTGACCGTCGGCGTCATTTTTGTGCGCCAAACCCCTGAGCAACCCCCTCCCGGACCACCTCGGTGCGTACGGGAGAGGCCGCTCGTCCTGTTCGCGCCGGAAGCGGCTGGCATCAGGGGTCCCGTCTTCGAGTGAGAGTGAGATCCGCGTGTACGCCATCGTGCGCAGCGGTGGTCGCCAGCACAAGGTTGCTGTCGACGACATCGTTGAGGTTGACAAGATTTCCACTGCCAAGGTTGGCGACACGGTCGAGCTTTCGACTCTGCTCGTTGTCGACGGCGACTCCGTCACCAGCGACCCGTGGGTCCTGGCCGGGATCAAGGTCACGGCCGAGGTCGTGGACCACCACAAGGGCGAGAAGATCGACATTCTCCGCTACAAGAACAAGACCGGCTACCGCCGTCGCCAGGGTCACCGCCAGCAGTACACGGCGATCAAGGTCACCGGTATCCCCACGGCTGCGAAGTAAAGGGACTGAGACATGGCACACAAGAAGGGCGCATCGTCCACTCGGAACGGTCGCGACTCAAATGCCCAGCGGCTCGGCGTCAAGCGCTTCGGCGGCCAGGCCGTCAACGCCGGTGAGATCCTGGTCCGCCAGCGCGGCACCCACTTCCACCCGGGCACGGGCGTCGGCCGTGGCGGCGACGACACGCTGTTCGCCCTCGCCGCCGGTGCGGTCGAGTTCGGCACGCACCGTGGTCGCAAGGTCGTGAACATCGTTCCGATCGCCGGCTGAACAAGCCAGCTTTCTTCACGGACACCGCCTCCATGAGGCGACGGTCCTGAGCGATACACAGCACGTTCCGAGGGCGGACGCTCTTTCCCGGCTTACTGGGGAAGCGTGTCCGCCCTCGGCGTGTTACGTATGTAGACATTCCGCATTACCTGTACTGGAGGACACCCATGACCACCTTCGTGGACCGCGTCGAACTGCATGTCGCCGCGGGTAGCGGAGGCCACGGCTGCGCCTCCGTACACCGTGAGAAGTTCAAGCCGCTCGGCGGCCCGGACGGCGGCAACGGCGGGCGGGGAGGCGACATCACCCTTGTCGTCGACCAGGCCGTGACCACCCTGCTCGACTACCACCACAGCCCGCACCGCAAGGCCACCAACGGCCAGCCCGGCGCCGGCGACAACCGCTCCGGCAAGGACGGCCAGGACCTCGTCCTGCCCGTGCCGGACGGCACCGTCGTCCTCGACAACGACGGCAACGTCCTGGCCGACCTCGTCGGCCACGGCACCACCTACGTCGCCGGCGAAGGCGGCCGTGGCGGCCTCGGCAACCTGGCGCTGTCCTCGGCCCGCCGCAAGGCCCCCGGCTTCGCGCTGCTCGGCGAGCCCGGCAAGTCCGCGGACATCGTCCTGGAGCTCAAGACCGTCGCCGACGTGGCACTGGTGGGCTACCCGAGCGCCGGCAAGTCCTCGCTGATCTCGGTGCTCTCCGCAGCCAAGCCGAAGATCGCGGACTACCCGTTCACCACGCTGGTCCCCAACCTCGGCGTCGTCACGGCCGGCTCGACCGTCTACACCATCGCCGACGTCCCCGGGCTGATCCCCGGCGCCAGCGAGGGACGGGGCCTCGGCCTGGAGTTCCTGCGGCACGTCGAGCGCTGCTCGGTCCTCGTGCACGTACTGGACACAGCGACCCTGGAGTCCGACCGCGACCCGATCTCCGACCTCGACGTCATCGAGGAAGAGCTCAAGCTGTACGGCGGGCTGGAAGACCGGCCGCGCCTCGTCGTCCTCAACAAGGTCGACATCCCGGACGGCCAGGAGCTCGCGGACATGATCCGCCCGGAGCTCGAAGCCCGCGGCTACAAGGTCTTCGAAGTGTCCGCCGTCTCCCGCACGGGCCTGAAGGAACTCTCCTTCGCCCTGGCCCAGGGCATCTCCAAGCTGCGCGCCCGCAAGCCCAAGGAGGAGGCGACCCGCATCGTCATCCGCCCGAAGGCCGTCGACGACAGCGGCTTCAAGGTCGTTCTGGACGAGGAGGAGAACGTCTACCGGGTGCGCGGCGAGAAGCCGGAGCGCTGGGTGCAGCAGACCGACTTCAGCAACGACGAGGCCGTCGGCTACCTCGCCGACCGCCTCAGCCGCCTCGGCGTCGAGACCGCACTGATGAAGGCCGGCGCCCGCGCGGGCGACGCCGTCGCGATCGGCTCCGACGAGAACTCGGTCGTCTTCGACTGGGAGCCGACCGTCATGGCCGGCGCCGAGATGCTGGGCCGCCGAGGCGAGGACCATCGCCTCGACGAACCGCGCCCCGCGGCCACGCGCCGCAAGGACCGCGATGCCGAGCGTGACAACTCGCAGAAGGAATACGAGGACTTCAAGCCGTTCTAGCCGCTTCGGCGACGCAGGGAAGTACGCCGTGAGTCGGTGACGTGAGAACACCGTGAGAAGGGGGCCCCGCAAGGGCCCCCTTGTCCGGTTGAGGGATCAGAACAAGCCAGGATGGGAGAGCACAACAACGATCCAGGGGAGTGGCACGGTGGAATCCCGCACAACGGACCATGCCGGCGACGAAGACGGTGCGGTCAGCGTCGTCGTCATCGTCTACAACGACGCCGCCCACATCTCCACGGCCGTCGAGTCCGTACTCGCACAAGGCGCCGCCGTCGGCGAGGTGATCGTCGTCAATGACGCCTCCACCGACCACACCCGCGCGACAGTCGACGCACTCGCAGCCCGGTACCCCCTGGTCAGACCCCTGCACCGGACGGAGAACAGCGGCGGCTGCGGCAGCCCCCGCAACGACGGCACCGCCGCGGCGAAGCACCCTTACGTGATGTTCCTCGACAGTGACGACGTCTACCCGGCGGGCGCGGTGGACGCCCTGCTGGCCGCCGCCGACGGAGTCGACATGGTCGCCGGCCAGTGCGTGCGCCGGGAGCTGCCCGAAGACCGCGACACCGTGTGGGCCCCCGACCTCTACGACCCCGCAGCCGGCGCCACCCTGCCGGGCACCGTCATGGACGGCATCGGCTCACACCCCGAATTCCTGCTCGACACGCTCTCCGTCAACAAGCTCTACCGCCGCGACTTCCTGACCGAGCACGCTGTCTTCTTCCCCGACGGCGCCTTCCACTACGAGGACTTCGTCTTCACCGCCAAGGTGTACGCGGCAGCCCCCCGCACCGCCGTCGTCGCCACCCCGGTGTACGTGTGGCACGTCCGCCGGGACGCCGCCGAACTGTCCATCTCGCTGCGCCGCGCCACCATCGCCAACTGGGAACAACGGGTGGAGGCCCACCGCCGCGTCGTCGAGGTGTTCCGCAAGGCCGGCCTCGACACGCTGGGGACTGCCGCACAGACCAAGTTCCTCGACTACGACCTGCCCATGTACGTGCGGGAGCTGCCGCAGCGCAGCGCCGCCTACCGGGCCGACTGGTGGCGCGCCACACGCACGTACCTCGCCTCATTCGACGAGGCGGCCTACGGGGCCGCCGAAGCCCCCTCCCGCTGGCTGGCCCGCGCGGTCGTCGCCTGGGAGTCCCCGGCCGAGCTGGAGCGGGTCGTGGCACTGGCCGCGCAGCCGCCCCGGCTGCTGCCGCCGTCGTACACCTCGGACTCCGGTCTGCCGGTGCTCGCCGAAGGGCTGCCCGAGGTGGAGCTGGACGGGCTCACCGAACTGCCCCCCGGGAAAATCCCGTTGACCGTCAACGGCTCAGTGGCCGTCGGTCGCTCGCTCGGGTTCACTTTGACCGTACGGGAACTGCACGGCCTGCTCGGCCCGTTGAAGCCGCAACGGCTCGTGCTGAGCCTCGTGGACCAGCGGGAGGAGTGCCCCGCCCTGGAGCGCGAGCAGCCCCTGCAAGGTGTGGGCACAGGTGTCTGGCAGGCGGAATTCGACGTACGGACGCGTGACTTGGCGGTCCGCGAGCGGCTGATGTCCTGGCGGGTGCGTGCCGAGGTCGTGTGCGCCGACGGCGCCCGCATCCCGGCCGAGGTACGGGCCGCCACCCCCGGTGCTGCCCGGCGCAGCATCGTCCTCGGTGCCGGCCTGCCCCTGTTCGTACAGGCGCATGTGACGCCGCGGCAGGCGCTGATGGTGCGCGTGGTCGGCGGAGTGCGCGGCGGGTTCGACATCGTGGTCCGCCGCCTCAAGAGGCTGGCGCGCAAGCTGAAGTAGCACTTGAGGAAAAGAAAAGGGGCCCGGTCCGCGACTGCGGACCGGGCCCCCTTTTCTTTGCTGTTACCGCTCCAGGAACGCTGTTATCGCTCCAAGAGCGCTGCTACCGCTCCAGGAACGCGAAGAGCTCCTGCCACCGCTGGGTGATCGAACCGGGGGAGTACCGCTGTACGTTCTCCCGGGCCAGGTCGCCCATCCGGTCCCGCATCTCCTGGTCCTGCATCATCCGCACCAACTGGCGTGCCAGCTCGGGGGTGTTGCCGGGCCGGGCCAGCAGCCCGTCCACACCGTCCTGGACGATCTCGTGCACGCCGGGCGCACAGTCGAACGCCACGCACGGCACCCCGCACGCCATGGCCTCCAGCAGTGCGAGCGGGAAGCCCTCGCCGCGCGAGGACTGTGCGAAGACGGACGCCCCGTGCAACGCCCCGACCACGTCGCGCGTCTGCCCGGCCCACTCCACCGAACCGTCCAGACCGAGATCCGTGGCCTGCTTCTTGAGCGACTCCTCAAGCTCCCCCGCGCCGTACAGCTTCAGCTTCCAGCCCGGCACCTGCACGGAGGCCTCCGCCCAGGCGTCGAGCATCATGTCGAGGCCCTTCTGGTGGCTGAGCCGGCCGATGCTGACGACGGTCTTCTCCGTCCGGGGCGAGACGGTCTCCGGCATCATCGGCAGCGGGTTCGGCATGAACCCGACGTTGTTGAGCCCCTTGACCGCCCACAGGTCGGCGTCCTCCTGCGTGAGCAGCAGCAGCCGGTCGACGTCCTTGTAGTGCTGCTGGACGCGCCCGAAGCGCGAGGACTGCCGGGAGTACTCGTAACTCTCGTGGCTCATGCCGACGACCGGGTGCCCGGCGGTGTCGGCGAGCTTCACCCACTCCATCGCCCACACCTGGGTCACGATGATCATCGCGCCGGGGGCGGCCGTCCGGAACATCCGGGACAGCTTCGCGGAGGTCTCCCGCATCCCGGCCTCGCGGCGCGTGTTGTGGAGACGGGCGGTCATGTCGACCGTGCCGCGCAGTCCCGTGACGGACTTGCGGCCCGCGGGCCGGGCGTCGTACAGCGTGACCGTCCTGAACGGCGGGTCATCCCCGAGGTCCATGGCGACCTCGGCCGGCGCGATGCCGACGATCGTGACCCGGTGCCCGAGCCCGGCCAGCAGGGAGGCCATCTGAGCCTGCCAGCGGGCCACCCCGCCGAGCTCGTCGACCTCGTTTGCCACGAAGAAGATGTCGCGTCGAGTCACCTGGCCCGGCCCTTTCCTTCGAAGAAGCGGTCGGCGATCCGTGCTGCGGCGTCGCCGTGGTCGTACTCGCCGTACTTGTCCACGAACTCCTTCACCTGCGGCCCGTACTGCGTCCGCACGGCGTCCAGGTCCTCCAGCACCGCGTACAGCGACTCCTCGTCGCGCGGGACGGGGCCGGGCGCCGTCTCCAGGAGATTGAAGTACGTGCCGCGGATGTCCTGCGAGTACTCCTCCCAGTCGTACGCGAAGAAGACCATCGGCCGCTGCAGCAGCGCGTAGTCGAACATCACGGAGGAGTAGTCCGTGATCAGCGCGTCCGAGGCGAGGAGCAGCGGCGTGATGTCCGGCTCGTCCGAGACGTTGACGATGCGCCCCGCCATCGCCGGCGGCAGCGACACCTGGTTCAGGTAGTGCGTGCGCACCAGCAGCGTGAACCTGTCCCCGAAGTGCTCGGCGAACTTCTCGATCTCGAAGGGGAACTCGAACTTCTGCACCTTGCCCTGGGCGTTGGCCCGGAACGTCGGCGCGTACAGCACCACCGGCAGGTCCGGACGGATGCCCAGGCGCTCCTTGACCTCCTTCACCTGCGGGTTCTCGACCGTGGCGTCGCGCCCCTTCACCAGGGCGTCATTGCGCGGGTAGCCGGTGCGCAGCAGCTTGCTCTCCGGCATCCGGTACGCGCGTGCGAGCGTGCGGACGTCGTGCTCGGTGCGCACCACGAAGTGGTCGAACCGGTCCAGCGACGCCTGGTACGTGGCCTGCTCGCCCTCCGACATCAGCCGGTAGCCGGGCTCGTCGAAGCCCATGCGCTTGAGCGCGGATCCGTGCCAGGTCTGGATGTACGTCGTCTCGGGACGCTTGCGCAGCTTCAGCGGGAAGCCCTGGTTGTCGATCCAGAACTCGGCCTGTGCGAGTGCCTTCAGATACTTCCAGGACCACCTCTGGACGAGCTCCACGTCGTCCGGGAATCCGGTCGGCTTCGCGCCCGCGTACGACCAGATCGCGTGGATCGGGGCACCGCGCCGCTTCAGCTCCTCATAGATGGCGCGGGGGCTGTCGCTGTACTGCTTGCCGAGGTGGCTCTCGAAGACGACGGTGCCCTTGCGAAGGGGCAGCGCCTTGATCATGCGGTGGTAGCCGTCGATCTTGCGGGCGCCGGAGTTGAGGTCCTTGCGGACGTCGCGGGCCTTGCGGTACGTCTTCTTGGCGATCCGGGCGGGCAGGCTGTCCATGTTGTCGCGGATCAGCGCACGCGCCTTCTGCGAGGCGGCGCTGTGCTGCACGATGTGGAACGCCAGATGACCGCGCCCGGAGACCTCGGCCTCTATGCGGTCGCCCGCCAGCCGCGTCAGCCGGGGCCTGACCTGGATGATGCCGGTCCGCTCGATGTCGGCGGCGCCGACGGTGACGGCGCTGACCGTGGTCCGGCCGTCGATCGACAGATGCATCCGGACGTTCCAGACGTCGTCCACGATGCCCAGCGGGCGCAGCTCCTTGGCCAGCGGCAGGGCAGCCTCCCAGCGCACCCGGTCGCCGTCGACGCGGACGCTGCGGACGGGGAAGCGGAACGTCTGGAGGCTGGTGCGGCGTGCCTTGAGGACGATCTCGGCGGACAGCTTCGAGTCCGGCTTGATCCTGTCCAGCGGATTGACGAGCGCTCCGCCGAGCACGACCTCGGTGGCCTTCTCGTCGTAGCCGGTCAGGCTGTTGCGCAGGTCCAGCCGCTCGACCGGCCTGGTGTGGTAGCCGAGGTCGGTGACGTCGAGCAGGGTGCGGGCGTGCGGGTCCTCCAGGTGCTCCTCGCACCAGTAGATCCGGCCGTCCTTCTCCACCAGCGGCACCGCGAGCTTGTTCCTGTTGAGGAGCATGTCGATCGCGGGCATCAGGTTGTCCCAGTCCTCCTGGAGGAGGAGGTACGCGCAGATGGCGTGGGCGGGGTGCAGTTCGCTGTACGCCTCGGGGGCGAAGCCCTGTACGTAACTGCGGGCCATCTCGGCGAAGGCGTGCCGGTAGTCGTCGTCCAGGAACGGCAGTTCGCGCAAGTAGAGGACCAGGTCGTGCTTCAGGAACTTGATGTCCTTGTGCAGCTTCAGGTCGTCCATGGAGCGGGACTTGAGGAGTTTGTCGATCCGGCGGTGGATCTCCACCCGGTCCGCAAAGTTGTTGATCTCATTGCGGCGATTACTGATCGACTTCTTCTCGGTCTTCTCGACCACATTCCAGTAATAAACCGTATTCGGAATGAGGGTGATGCGGGAAGCCGCCAGATATGCCTGGGCGGAGAAAAGCAGGTCCTCGTAATGAATCCGCTTCGGGAAAGTGAGGTTGTTTTCGATCAGGAATTCGCGCCGATAACACTTGTTGGTCGACAGGGTGTCGAATACCAGCAGGTCGGGGAGTTCCGCAACGGAGTCGATCGTGCGCGTGGAGTTGTAGAGCCAGCGGTACCACTCGGTCGTCTTGCCGTGCCGACTGTCGACGTGGACCCGCAGACACATGCCGGACACCAGGTCCGCACCGGTGGTCTCGGCCGCCTCCAGCATGTTGCGGCACGCGTTGAGCTCAAGCGTGTCGTCGCTGTCGAGGAACATCACATAGCGGCCGCGGGCCACTGCGATGCCCTGGTTGCGCGGCTCGCCGCAGCCGCCGCTGTTCTCCTCCAGCTGGATCGCCCGGACCCGGTCGGGGTGTTCGGCCGCGAGTTTCCTGGCCACGGCGTACGAACCGTCGGTGGAGCAGTCGTCCGCGACGATCACTTCGACGTTGTGCAGTGTCTGGTCCAGGACCGACTGCACGGCGGCGGGCAAGCGGTCGGCGTCGTTGTAGACGATGACGACCACACTGATGTCCGGCACGGTCGTCGGCGGGCTGTCCGGCGAGGGAGACGGGCTTGACAAGGCCACCTCTGTGTTCACGTCCTCGGTACGTTTCGATTACTGACCCCTCACAACTGCGTTAGGTGAGGGACGGCCAACTGGATGAGCCTTGAAGGATTTCGACACTCCTGGCCAGGCTAGCCTACGGGCGAAGGCATCCAGCCCCTGCCCAGAGATGCCTTGATCGGTGATCATTGCGCCTCTGTATAGTGCCTCTATGACTTGGCTGGTAACTGGCGGTGCGGGATACATCGGTTCACACGTGGTAAAGGCGCTCGCCGAAGGCGGGGAAAGCGTCGTGGTGCTGGATGACCTGAGTACCGGAGACGTGGCCCGTATTCCCGCGGGTGTTCCCCTGGAGCGCGGATCGGTCCTCGACCGCCCGCTCCTCGACGACGTACTGCGCAGGCACACCGTCACGGGTGTGGTGCACATCGCCGCGAAGAAGCAGGTCGGCGAGTCCGTGGAGCGACCGCTGTTCTATTACCACGAGAACGTGGTCGGTCTGCAGACCGTGCTGGAGGCCTCCGTGGCCGCCGGAGTGAAGCAGTTCCTCTTCTCGTCCTCCGCCGCCGTGTACGGAATGCCCGACGTCGACCTCGTCACCGAGGACACCCCCTGCCTGCCCATGAGCCCGTACGGCGAGACCAAGCTGGCCGGTGAATGGATGGTCGAGGCCGTCGGCAGGGCACACGGCATGGCCACCGCCTGCATGCGCTACTTCAACGTCGCCGGCGCCGCCTCGCCCGAACTCGGCGACCCCGGGATCTTCAACCTCGTACCGATGGTGTTCGAACGGCTCGACGCCGACAAGTCGCCGCTGATCTTCGGCGACGACTACCCGACGCCCGACGGCACCTGCGTCCGCGACTACATCCACGTCGCCGACATCGCCTCCGCGCACGTCGCCGCCGCCCACAAGCTGGTCGCCGACCCCGACGCCCGGCTGATCCTCAACATCGGCAAGGGCGAAGGCGTCTCCGTCGCCGAGATGATCGACATCATCCGCGAGGTCAGTGGCCGCCAGGACATCAAGGCCGAGGTCGCCCCGCGCCGGGCCGGCGACCCCGCCCGGGTCGTCGCCGCCGCCGACCGGATCCACAGCGAACTGGACTGGGAAGCCCGCCACGGCGTACGGGACATGATCGAGTCGGCCTGGGCCGGCTGGCGCCACCGCCACCCGCAGGGCTGACCGACCGCGCCTTCGACGGGTTGACGGCCACCGCATCGTGAGGGCCACGACGGCCCGACCACCACCACGTACCGACGGCGGGCCCCGGATCC
>NZ_JBSGZD010000183.1:0-15988 GCF_053610825.1 Streptomyces sp. NPDC054863
GTGAAGGTGCGGGCCCCGGCTTGTTGTTGTGTTCGCAAGGCAGCGACGCGAGAGCGCGCGGCCCGCGTTGCAGCCGTTTCCAGGCTGTCCCCAGGAAGAAGGCAATTACTGCATGACCCGTTTCGAACGATCCTCCTCCGAGCGCACCGGCCGTCCGGCGCGCAACCGACCGTCGAGTGCCGCCCCGTCCAGGGGCCGCGGCAAGGCTTCGACGAAGAATTCCGGAAAGGGCCCTGCCCGCCGGTCCACGCCGCTCCAGGGTGAATTCGCACTGCCGGAGACCATCACCCCCGCGCTGCCGTCGGTCGAGGCTTTCGAAGCGCTGGACATGCCTGCCGCACTCCTCAAGACCCTCGCCTCGCAGGGGGTGACGGAGCCGTTCCCGATCCAGGGCGCGACGCTGCCGAACTCCCTCGCAGGCCGGGACATCCTGGGCCGCGGCCGTACGGGCTCCGGCAAGACGCTGGCCTTCGGCCTGGCGATGCTGGCCCGCACCGCAGGGCGACGCTCCGAGCCGCACGCGCCGCTCGCGCTCGTCCTCGTACCGACGCGTGAACTGGCGCAGCAGGTCACGGACGCGCTGACGCCGTATGCGACCGCCGTCAACCTGCGGCTGACCACGGTCGTCGGCGGCATGTCGATCACCAAGCAGTCGAACGCGCTGCGCCGCGGCGCCGAAGTGGTCGTCGCCACTCCGGGCCGCCTCAAGGACCTCATCGAGCGGGGTGACGCGCGTCTCGACCAGGTCGCCATCACCGTCCTCGACGAGGCCGACCAGATGGCCGACATGGGCTTCATGCCGCAGGTCGTCGCGCTGCTCAAGCAGGTCGAGCCGGACGGACAGCGGATGCTGTTCTCGGCGACGCTGGACAAGAACATCGACAAGCTCGTGAAGATGTTCCTGACCGACCCGGTCGTGCACTCGGTGGACCCGTCCGCCGGCGCCGTCACGACGATGGAGCACCACGTGCTCTACGTCATGGACGAGACCGAGAAGAAGGCCGTCGCGGCCAGGATCGCCGCCCGCGAGGGCCGCGTGATCATGTTCGTCGACACGAAGAGGGCCGCCGACCGCTTCGCGAAGCGCCTCCTGGCCGCCGGCGTGTACGCCGCCGCGCTGCACGGCGGGCGTTCCCAGCCGCAGCGCAACCGCACCCTGGAGCAGTTCAAGACCGGGAAGGTCACGGCGCTCGTCGCGACCAACGTGGCGGCGCGCGGCATCCACGTCGACGACCTCGACCTCGTCGTGAACGTCGACCCGCCGACCGACCACAAGGACTACCTGCACCGCGGCGGCCGTACCGCCCGTGCCGGTGAGTCCGGTTCCGTCGTCACGCTCGTCCTCCCCGAGGAGAAGCGCGAGATGACCCGGCTGATGAGCGACGCGGGCATCGCGCCGCACACCGCCCGGGTCAAGTCCACCGACGAGGAGCTGGCGTCCATCACGGGCGCGCGCGAGCCGTCCGGTGTCGCCGTGGTCGTCGAGGTGCCGCAGCCGGTGCAGCAGCAGCCCGCGAAGCGCCGTCCGTCCGGCTCCGGCGGTGGCTCCGGCCGCCCCTCGGCCGACGGACGCAGCAGGACCCGCGGCCGTCGTGGCGGCGGCGGTGGCGCAGGCGCGGCTGCCGGTGGCAGCGGCGGTACGGCGACGGGCGGGCGTCCGTCCCGTCCGGCGCGTGCCGGGGCCGGAGCCGGTGGCGGGCAGGGTGGCCAGTCCCGCACCGGTGGCGGCCAGGCCCGTACCGGTGGCGGGCAGTCCCGTGCCGGTGGGGGACAGGGTCAGTCGCAGCGACGGCAGGGCGGCGGCCAGGGCGGCCGCCGCGCCGCCTGAGGGAATGCCATGAGTGACTGACGGTGCGTCAGTCGACCAGCTGGGTCTGGAGCTTCGCCAAGGTGCGGAGGTCCAGGCCCAGTCCCGTTTTCAGGTACCCGTGCAGGCTGCCGTAGCGTGCCTCGACCTCCGCGAGAGCGGTGTCCAGATAGGCGTCGCGGACTTCCTGGAGCGGGATCAGCAGGTCCGGGTTCAGCATCAGGCCGGCCTGCCTGAGGCCGTCGCGGACCTTCTTGTCGGCCGCCGCCCGGATGGCGTTCGAGGCGAGGTAGTCGCGGCGGGCCGTCGCCTCCGGTACGCCGAGCGCGCGCAGCAGCACGTAACTCGTCCAGCCCGTACGGTCCTTGCCTGACGTGCAGTGGAAGAGGACCGCGCTCCTCGACGAACTGTCCGCGACGTCGCGGAACGTGGCGGCGAACTGCGCGGTGTTCGCCGGGTCCGAGATCAGCGTGCGGTAGACCCGCTTCATCAGGTCCGAACCCTTGCTGCCGCCGAGCGCCTCCTCCTGCTTCACCGGGTCCCTGGTGGCGATCGCCGCCATCATCTGCCCGAACAGGCCATTGTCGTTGACGGGGCGCGCGGTGACGGTGAGGCCCGGCGGGAGGCGGTCCTGGCCGTCGTACTGGATCTCGATCGGCACCCGGTAGTCGATCACCTTGCCCAGTCGCAGGCCCGCCAGGGTCAGCAGGTCCGGGTCGGTGAGCCTGCCGAGGGCGTCCGCGCGGTAGACGCGGCCGTGGCGGACGGTGTCGCCGCCGTAGGTGCGGTAGCCGCCGACGTCGCGGAAGTTGACCGCGCCCTGAAGGGGTATCTGGAGGGGCGCGTGGCGGACGGTGCCGGTGTGCTGCCGGGCCTGCGTGGCAGTGGCCGGCTGCGCGGGCGCCCCGGCGAGGGCCGTCGCGGGCAGTGCGCCGAGAGCGAGCGCGGAAACGACCGCGCCTGTGACCAGCCGGACTCGGTTGCGGCTCATCAGGTCAACTCCTGTGAGGAGGAAGGGAGATCACCCTGGTGTCGGCAGGGTGTGGAGCGCGTGCAGCTGTGCGAGGGTGGTCTCTGCCTCGGACATGACACGTGCCACGAGTTCGCCGCAGCTCGGCAGGTCGTCGATGACGCCCCCGACCTGCCCCGATGCCATCACACCGAGATCGGTGCGGCCGTCGACCATCGAAGCCTTCAGCAGCATGGGGGTGTTGGCGGCCAACAGCATCTGACTCCACGACAGACTCTTGCCGTGCTTCATGGCGAGAGCGTCGCGGAGCATCTGCGGCCAGGTCTGCCCGGAGATCTTCTTGAAGCCTGCCGCCCGCACGACCGCCATGGCGAGCGCTCTCGTACGCCCCGACTTCTCCAGGGCCGCGACGAGGTCCGAGCGGAGCATGCGGTGCGGGAGCCCGTCGACGGCGGTGGTGACGGTGATGTCCTTGACCGTCGCCGCCAGGTACTTCGCCTTGACGGCGGCGGGCACCGTCGAGTCGGAGGTGAGCAGGAAACGGGTGCCCATGGCGACGCCCGCCGCACCGTAGGAGAGCGCGGCGACCAGACCGCGCCCGTCGTGGAAGCCACCCGCCGCGACGACGGGGATGTCGACCGCGTCCACCACCTGCGGCAGCAGCACGGTGGTGGCGACGTCCCCGGTGTGTCCGCCGCCCTCGCCGCCCTGCACGATCACCGCGTCCGCACCCCACGCGGCGACCTTCTCCGCGTGCCTGCGGGCGCCGATGGACGGGACGACGACGACGCCCGCGTCCTTCAGCTCGGCGATCAGCTCGCGGGACGGGGCGAGCGCGAACGACGCCACCTTCACGCCCTCGTCGATGATGATCCGCACCCGGTCGCGGGCGTCCCCCGCGTCCGCCCGCAGATTCACGCCGAAGGGCGCGTCCGTACGGGACTTGACCTCGCGCACGGCCTGCCGCAGCTGCTCGACGGTCATCGTCGCGGAGGCGAGGATGCCGAGCGCGCCCGCGTCGGCCGTAGCGGAGACGAGGCGGGGGCCCGCCACCCAGCCCATGCCGGTCTGGACGAGGGGGTGGCGGACGCCGACGAGACGGGTGAGCGCGGTCTCGATGACGGGCACCGGTTGCGGCTCCGGTGCCGCTCGCCCGGTCGTACCGGCATCCCGTGCGCTCATGCCGGCCCCACCTCGCGGTCGCGGGTGTTCTTCGGGTCGATGACCTCGCGGACCAGACGGAGTTCCTCGGGGGTCGGTTCGCGGGTGTACGGAACGTCCCCTTCCGGCAGTACGAGCGCGAAGCCGGTGGCCTCGCGGACCTCGTCGACGGTGACGCCGGGATGGCGGGAGACGAGCCGCATCGCGTGGTCCGGGGTCTCGAAGTCGAAGACGCCGAGGTTGCTGACCACACGCGGCAGGCAGTGGAAGCGCGTCGCGGCAGGGCCGGCCGCCTCCGCGCTGTCGTGGCCGACGCCGCAGATCATGTCGACCTTGTCGACGAAGACCCGGGCGGAGTGCTTGGGAACCCAGTAACTGACCGGATTGTTCAGGGTGTTGACGGGCGCGCCGCGCACGCCGAGGAGCTGGCGGGCGGGCTGCTGCCAGTCGCCGATGCAGGAGATGTTCTGGTTGCCGAACCGGTCGATCTGACTGGCGCCCATCATCACGTGCCGCTTCCCGCCGGTCACCATCGTGAGGTGCCGGCGGTACGGCAGCCAGCCCTCGGGCGTCCCGTCGAGGCCGACGATCATCGCCTCGCCGTCGGTGAGGAGCAGATCGGGGGAGAAGGTGCGCCTGGCGAGGCGGGCGCCGATGCCGGGGATCAGGCCCATCGGGCTGGCCAGTACCTCGCCGTCGTCGCGCCAGGCCTCGGCGCAGGCGATCACGCAGTACTCGGCGCGGGTGACGGCCGACGTCCTTGCGGTGGTCGGAGTGTGCGTGCTCACTTCTGCTGCTCCTCGTGCCAGGTCTGGACCGCGGTCCGGTACGCCGACTCGTCCGCTCCGGAGAGGAAGCGGGCGGCGAACTCGGGCCAGGGGGTGGTCGCGTACGCCTTCTGGAAGGCTTCGTCGCGCCCGTGGTCGGGGGCGCAGGAGGTGAAGTGCGCGCCGTGGGGGGTCTCGACGACACCGGTGACGGAGGTCCGGTTGAGGAGGAGTGACTGCGGGGGTGCCTCCTTGGTCAACTCCGCCGTGTCGACGAGGCGTTCGCAGGAGACGTACGCCTCGTCGGCGGCCTCGCAGAAGAGGTCGTCGAAGTACGGGTCGGGGCCGAGGTACTGGCCGTTGCCGAGGCGGTCCGCCCGGTTCATGTGGACCAGGGCGGCGTCCAGTCGCAGTGCGGGCATCGCGACGAGCTCCTCACCGTCCTCGTACGGTGAAGTGAACGTCCGCAGACCGGGGTTGACGCGCATGACGTCGGAGCCGATGCCGGCGCGGACGGGCAGGAAGGGGAGGCGGTTCGCGGCGGCGTGCAGGCCCCACATGAACATGGCCTCGTCGATCTCGGTCAGCTCGAAGGCGCCCTCCTGGCGGGCGGTGCGGAAGTGCGGTTCGAGGGCGATCGAGTCGAGCGTGACGAAGGCCGTGACCAGCTTGCGGATCCTTCCGGCGGCGGCGAGGAGACCGACGTCCGGGCCGCCGTACGAGACGACGGTGAGGTCGGTGAGGTCGCTGCGCAGGATCGCGCGGACCAGGGCCATCGGCTTGCGGCGCGAACCCCAGCCGCCGATGCCCAGCGTCATGCCGCTGCGCAGGCGGGAGACGACCTCGTCGAGGGTCATGGTTTTGTCGGTCACCGGGAGTCCTTCTCCTTGCCGAAGGTGTCGCGGACGCGGTCGGCGGTGCCGCTGAGGTTGGCCTCGAAGGTGAAGCCCTGCTCGAAGCGGTAGCTGCGGCGTACGTCGACGGGGTCGATGCCGTTGATGGCGGCCTTTGCGAGGCGGATCAGAGAGCCGTCCTTGAGAGCGATCTCCCCGGCCAACTCCATTGCGGCGTCGCGGAGTTGTTCGCGCGGGACGACCTTCCAGACCGAGCCGTGGTGGTGCAGTTCCTGCGCGGTGACGGTGCGCGAGGTGTAGTACAGGGCGCGCATCAGGTGTTGCGGGACCAGCCGGGAGAGGTGGGTGGCGGCGCCGAGCGCGCCCCGGTCCAGTTCGGGCAGGCCGAAGGTGGCGTCGTCGGAGGCCACGAGGACGTCGGCGTTGCCGACGAGGCCGATGCCGCCGCCGAGGCAGAACCCCTCGACCGCCGCGACGACCGGGACCTCGCACTCGTACACGGCGGCGAAGGCCTCCGCGCAGCCGCTGTTGGCGCCGATCAGGGCCTGGTGGCCGCCGCCGCTCGCGCTCTCGCGCTGCATCTCCTTGATGTCGACGCCCGCGTTGAAGCCGCGGCTCCCCGGTGGGGCGGCGAGGACGACGCACCGCACGTCCGGGTCGCGGCCTGCGGCGCGGACCGCGTCGGCAAGGTCGTACCAGCCCTGCACGGGCAGTGCGTTGACCGGCGGGAAGTCGACGGTGACGACGGCGATGCCTCTGTGGGAGTCGGAAGGGCCGGGACGGGAGGTGGAGACACCCATGAGCGGATCAGCTACCTTTCCACCAAACATTTGTTAGGTGCTTGTTGAGTCAGGAAGGTAGCAGCGAATGGAACTGGACGGGAGGGTTGCCGTCGTCACAGGCGGCACCCGGGGGGTCGGCGCGGGCATCGCGCGGGCCCTTCTGGCCGCGGGCGCGGAGGTTCTGGTCTGCGCGCGCAGACCACCGGACACACCGGTCGAAATCGCGGGCAGGCGGGCGGAGTTCAGGCCGGTCGACCTGCGGGCGCCGGGAGCCGTGCCGGAATTCTTCGCGGGCGTCGCCGAGTCGTACGGCCGCCTCGACGTGCTGGTCAACAACGCGGGCGGCACCCCGTACCGGCTGCTGGGGGAGGGCGGGGCGGAGCGGCACGCGAGGGTCGTCGAGCTGAACCTGATCGCGCCGATGACGGCTTCGCTGGCGGCGTACGCGCACCTGCGTGCGACGGGCGGTTCGGTCCTGATGATCGGCAGCGTGAGCGGCACCCGTCCTTCGCCCGGCACGGCCGCGTACGGGGCGGCGAAGGCCGGTCTGGAGAACCTCGCGCGGTCGATGGCGGTGGAGTGGGCGCCGGAGGTACGGGTCAACACCCTCGTCCTGGGCATGGTGCGGACCGAGCTGTCGCACCTCCACTACGGCGACGAGGCGGGCGTGGCCGCGGTCGGGCGGACGGTCCCGGCGGGCCGGCTGGCCGAGCCGTCGGACGTCGGCGACGCGGCGGTCTTCCTCGCGTCGCCGAAGGCGGCGTACGTGACCGGGGCCTCGCTGCTGGTGCACGGGGGCGGCGAGCGCCCCGCCTTTCTGGACGCGACAACCGCCAACAAGTCGGAGGAGAGCTGAGATGACCGGTACGGGAATCGCTGACGGACGTGTCGTGGTCGTGACCGGCGCCGGGCGGGGACTGGGCCGCGCCCACGCGCTGGCCTTCGCGGCGGAGGGCGCACGGGTGGTCGTCAACGACCTGGGCGTGTCGGCCGACGGGGCGGGAGGCTCCAGCGGCCCCGCCCGGGAGGTCGTGGCGGAGATACGCGCACGGGGCGGGGAAGCCGTCGCGCACGGCGGCGACATCGCGACGACGGCGGGCGCCGCCTCGCTGGTGGCCGCGGCCGTCGATTCCTTCGGACGGATCGACACCCTGGTCAACAACGCCGGATTCCTGCGCGACCGGATGCTCGTCAACCTGGAGGAGGACGACTGGGACGCGGTCGTGCGCGTCCACCTCAAGGGCCACTTCCTGCCGCTGAAGCACGCGGCGCAGTGGTGGCGGGCGGAGGCCAAGGCGGGCCGGAGGGCGGTGGCGCGGGTCGTCAACACCAGCTCCGGCGCCGGTCTGCTGGGGAGCGTCGGCCAGGGGAACTACTCCGCCGCGAAGGCCGGGATCATCGGTCTGACGCTGGTCGCGGCGGCGGAGATGGGCCGGTACGGGGTCCAGGTCAACGCCCTCGCCCCGGCGGCCCGCACCCGGATGACGCAGGAGACGTTCGCGGAGACGATGGCGGCACCGGGGAAGGGGGACTTCGACGCGATGGCCCCCGAGAACGTCTCACCGCTGGTGGTGTGGCTGGGGTCGGCCGCCTCGGCCGGAGTCACCGGCCGGGTCTTCGAGGCGGAAGCGGGCCGGATCACGGTGATGGAAGGCTGGCGCCCGGGCCCGACCGCCGACAAGGGTGCGCGGTGGACACCGGCGGAGGCGGGCGAGGCGGCGGCGAAACTGCTGGGGGAGGCGGGGGCGCCGGGGGCGGTGTACGGGGCGGGGTAGTGGGGGTGGGGCGGTGGGGGTGGGGCGGTGCGCGCGGCCGGCTACGGGCAGTCTGCGGTGCGGGCGGCCGGCTACGGGCAGTCGTACGGTGCGGACGGCCCTTGGAGCCGGACCCCGCCCCACCCTGCGCCCGGACTCTTGTACGTTCCGCCTGATCAGGGGTGCGAGGAACTGCGCGGCCGGCCGGGACGCACCCGCACGGGCACCACACGGCGCCGCTCTCCGCCCCCGCCCGCACCCCCAGTGCGGGGCCGTGGGATCCGGGGTCCCATGATGAACGCCATGACCACCACCCCCACGCCCGCCCGACGCACCCGCATCACCCGTACGACAGGTCTGCTCCTCGCTGCCGCCCTCGTGCCCGTTCTCACCTCGTGCGCCACCCTCACCGGCGTCATGTCGCCCGCCGAAGTCCGCGAGGACGCCGCAGCCGACGGCAAGGCCGCCGAAGGGCCGGTCGACTGCACCAAGGCCAAGTGCGTGGCGCTCACCTTCGACGGCGGACCCAGCGCTCCCACGCCGAAACTGCTGGACGTCCTGAAGCGCGAGAAGGCCCCGGCGACCCTCTTTCTCCAGGGAGAAGGTCACACCGACACCTATCCCGAGACCGTGACCCGCATGGCGAAGGAGGGGCACGAGATCGCGAACCACACGCAGACGCACAAGAACCTGACCGAGCTCACTCCGGACGAGATCCGGGCCGAGATCGAGCCGGTGCAGAAGGACATCAAGGCCGCCACCGGCAAGGCCCCCACGCTCATGCGCCCGCCGGGCGGTGCCACCAACAACGACGTCTCCGAGGTCCTTGAGGGTCTCGGCCTCGCGCAGGTCCTGTGGAGCGTCACCGCGAAGGACTTCCAGACCAACGACAGCGCACTGATCAAGAAGCGCGTGCTCGACCAGACCGAACGTGACGGAATCATCCTGCTCCACGAGCGTTACCCCGGAACGATTCCGGCGGTCCCCGGCATCATCGGCGAACTCCGCAAGAAGGGGTACACGTTCGTGACGGTCTCCCAGCTGATGTCACCGGCCGCCCCCGAAGCCGGCGAGGTCTACCGGCCGTGACCGGAACCTGGCACCTGAGATCTGGCACCTGTGATCTGACGGCCGGCATCTGACGGCCGGCACTTGGCCCCGGTGCCCGGCCCCGTACGCCTCCCTGCCTCGTGGAGCCTGTGCCCCTCCTGATGATGGGATGGGCCCATGAACCACGAGCACGAGGCACCCGCCCCCGACCTGGGCGATTACGCCGGAACCCGCACCCCCTGGGACCGCCCCGAATGGCAGCAGGAAGCCCTCGCCTGGGCCGCGAGGGCCCTCCGGGAGGCCGGGCTCCGGGAGGCGCCGGGGCGGACCAGGACCGTCCGGATCCGGCCCTGGTCCGTCCTCGTACGCTTCCCCCTCGCTTCGGGGGAGGGGGTCTGGTTCAAGGCGAACCCGCCCGCCTCCGCCTTCGAGGCCGGGCTGGGGGCCGAGCTCGCGCGTTGGGTGCCGGAGCACGTTCTGCGTCCGTACGCCGTCGACGCCGAGCGCGGCTGGGCACTGTGGCCGGACGGGGGCACGGTCTTCGCCGACGTGCTCAACGGGGGTCCGGTCGATGTCCGGGCCTGGGAGGAACCGCTGCGGCAGTACGCCGAGATGCAGCGTGCGCTGATCCCGTACGCGGACGAGGCCGAAGCCCTCGGGGTGCCGGGCGCGCGCACCCGCCACCTGCCCGAGATCTTCGCCCGGCTCGTCGCGGACACCCGTGCACTGGGCGCGGCGGAACAGAGTCTGCTTCTCGGACGCAAGGGGCAAGTCGCCGACTGGGCGGCCGAGTTGGACGCTTTCGGGATTCCCGACTCGATCGACCACTCCGACCTGCACGAGGCGCAGGTCTTCGCGCCCGGTGCGGACCACCCCGGCCGGTACGCCTTCTTCGACTGGGGCGACGCCGTCGTGGGGCATCCGTTCAGCAGCCTGCTCGTCAACGCACGGGCCGCCCGAGGCCGGTACGGGGCGGATGTGCTGCCCCGGCTGCGGGACGCCTATCTGGAGCCGTGGACCGGTGACGGGCACAGCGCCGCCGAGCTGCGGCAGGCGGTGAGCCTGGCGTGCCGGCTCGGTGCGGTGTCACGGGCGGGGTGCTGGGGGCGGCTCTTCCCCGAGGCGGGCGCGGGGCCTGGCGACGGGGCCGACGCGGCGCGCTGGCTCCGCGAACTGTTCGCGGAACCGCCGCTGTAGCGCCTGCCGCACGAAGGGGGCGGGGCAGGAAGGGGGGCGGGGGTGAGGGAGGCAGGAGGCTGGGGTGCGTACCGGCCTGTCGGGCGGCGCCGCTGAGTGCTCGCGTGGAGATCTCCTGCGACTGATCCCCGCCTGGCGCGCACGAAGTGAACGTCCGGGGAATTCCAGGGAGTTGGCGTTGACCCCGGCACGGTCTACGCGCATCAATGAACACATGCGAATCCCCCCACGAATCGCCGTACTCGGCGGCGCCTTCGCCCTCACGTCCGCTCTCCTCGCAGGTGGCGTCGCCACCGCCTCGACCCCCACCGGTGTCGCCACCGTCGCCGCCTCGACTCCCGCGGCGGTCGCGGCGGTCGGGGACATCTGCTACTCCAAGCTGCCGTCCCAGGCGCACGACACCCTGACGCTCATCGAGAAGGGCGGCCCCTTCCCGTACGAGCAGGACGGGACCGTCTTCAAGAACCGCGAAGGCATCCTGCCGAGCCAGACCAATGGGTACTACCACGAGTACACCGTCGTCACGCCGGGTGCGCCCACCCGTGGTGCCAAGCGCATCGTGACGGGTGACCAGGCCCAGGAGGACTACTACACCAGCGACCACTACAAGTCGTTCTCGCTGGTCAAGTACGGCTGCTAGGGCCCCGCTCAGGCACTGCATCCACTCGCTGCGGCTCAGCCACCCCCTCACGTTGTCCCTCGCCTGCTCCGATGTCCGGGGCTGGGGAACGGGCGCCGAGGACGGGGTGGCTGCTGCCGTTCGCGTCCGGGCGCGGCCCGCGCCGCGCAGCGGGGCCGCCGCGCAGGCCACCCCGCGGAACGCCTTGGGAACGCATCCGGAACGACGCGGTCCGCATCAACAACCAGGACATCATGATGAGGATCCACCTCCAGGAGCCAGTCCCTGCGAGATGAGAAGACCGACAAGTACGGCGGCTCCACCGCCCTTTCCGGCGGCGCGATATGGGTGCCCACCAACTTCCACCGCGACGAGGCGGGCCTCGGCGACACCCGCGAGAAGGCCCTCGCCCACCTCGACGCCACCGTCGGCGACCGCGTCCCGGCCGCCCGCAAAGAGGCCTACCTCGACCACGGGACCCGCATGGTCAGGGAGTTCCACGACCGCACCGACGTCCGGTTCATGTACACCCCCGGCTACTCGGACTACTTCCCCGAGGCCATGGACGGCATGGCCATGGGCCGCTCCGTCGAGCCGTGCATCACCGACCTCAAGAAGCTCGGCCCGCAGGCCCGCGACATGCGCCGCGCGGGCCGGAGGACCTCCCTCAAGGTCGCAGCCCGCGCCGCGAAGGCGCTGGTCACCGGCAAGAAGCTGCTCTCGCTCGGCGAGGCGCTGACCGCCAGGCTGTGGCTCTCCCACGTCGAGCGCGTGGACACACGCGTCCGAGGGGCAGGTCGGCGACTCACTGGGCCTCGGGCAGGAACTGGGCGCGGCGACGGACCTGCTGGACAAGGTGTGGGGCGCACCGTCGGTCTGCCCGCCGGGGGAGAAGTCCTTCTTCCTGGTCGCGGACCGCGGCATCCCGGGCATGGTGATCCTCAATGCGGCGGGGGAGCGGTACGCCAACGAGGCGGCGCCGTACCACCGGTTCGTCGACGCGGGCAAGGACGAGGACTTCGGCCGCGGCGACAGCGTCTACGACCGCTCCTACGGCGACCCCACCCCGCCCCACCCCAACCTCGCCCCGCTGGAGAAGGGCCCGTACTACGCGATCCCCGTCCACCCCGGCGACATCGGCACCAAGGGCGGCCTCGTCACGGACGCCGACGCGCGCGTCCTGCGCGAGGACGGCACCGTCGTCGAGGGGCTGTACGCGTCGGGCAACTGCTCGGCGGCCGTCATGGGCGAGACGTATCCGGGGCCGGGGGCGACGATCGGGCCCGCGATGGCGTTCGGGTGGGCGGCGGCCCATGACATCGTCACCAAGGCGAGGGCGGGTGTCACCGGATCCGCGGCGACGTCCACTCCAGCCGACGCCTGACCGCTCCGTCGCGTATGTGGCCGAGGGCGGTCGCGGCGACGGCGCGGCCGGTGCTGTCCGGGTCGCTGTCCGCGAGCACCCGCAGCAGCGCCTCGGCGGCCCGGGGATCCTGGCGCACGGCCAGGCCCCGGGCGGCTTCGGCGTAGGCGGGGTCGGTGGGGGAGAGGGGTGCGGGCCGGTCCGTACGTGCGGGTGCTTCGTGGCCGGTCGCGCAGTTCCCCGCGCCCCTGACCGCCTGCCCCCGAGCCTCCTGACGGGCGGCCGACGCCGCCGACCCCCACGCGGAGCGCTCCCCCTCGCTCCGGTCCGTGCTCGCCGTCGCTCCCGCCCCGACCTGCTCGGCCAGCGCGTCCCGGACCTCCGCCGTGCCGGCCCCCGTACGGGCCAGCGCAACGACCGCCGCACGCCGGACCGGGAGATCCTCGTCCCGGGCGAGCACGATCAACGCCTCCACGGAGGCCTCGGACCCGTACCGCCCCAACGCCCGCGCCACCCTCTCCCGTACCCCCGCATCCCCGTGCGCCGCCCGCCCCACCACCTCCGGCAGCGCCGACGGGTCGGCATGGCGGCCCAGGGCCCGTATCGCCGCCCGCGTCAGGTGGGCGGGGCCCGGCCGTCCCGCCAACTCCCGCAGCAGCGGCACCGCCTGCGACGCGGGCACCGCCCTGGCCAGCACATCCGCTGCGAAGGTTTGGTGCAGAGACGAGGAGCTTTCCGCGCACCACCGCGACGCCGCCCGCAGCGTCCCCGCGTCCCCGCGCTGCCACAGCGCGGCCACCGACTCCCGCCAGTCGTTGCCCTCGGGCGACCCCGACCGCACCGCCCGCTCCGCGAGCACCTCAAGGGGCGCCTCGACGCCGAGTACGCACTCCAGGCGCGTGACCACGGCCGCATGCCCCGTCTGCTGCTCCTCCACCGCCACCGGCCGGCCGTCCCGCAAGAGCTCGACCAGCACCGTCGTACCGCCCTCCTCCCGCACCTCACGGGCCACGAACTCGTCCCCGTCGCGCGCCCCGTACGTGTGTTTCAGCCCCTCCCGCAACGCGTGCTCCACGTCGTTTTCAAGCCACCACCGCGCCTCCTCCAGCGCGGCCTCCCGCGCCGCCGCACGGTGCCGCAGCAGCACCCGCACCGTCGCGGGCGAACCGCGCCGGGCCGCCAGCACCAGCGGCGGCTCCCCGCCGGGACCCGGCAGGTCCGGATCGGCGCCGTGCGCCAGCAGCACCTCGGCGGTCGCGGCATGCCCGCGGCCCGCGGCCCACGCCAGCGCCGTGAACCCGAAGTCCTCGCGCAGGTCCGGCCGCGCCCCCGCCACCAGCAGGCTCCGTACGACCTCGGCATGACCGCCCACCGCCGCCGCGCACAGCGGCAGGTCCCCGCCCGAAGGGCCGCTCGGCCGGTCCGGGTCCGCACCCGCGGCGAGCAGCAGCCGCACCATGCCGCGACGGTCGTTCACCGCCGCCTCGTAGAGGACGGTCGTCCCGTCCTCGTCGGTGGCCTCGGCAGGGGCGCCCGCCCGAAGCAGCCGTACAACAGCGTCGTCCTCGTCACCGTGCACAGCCTCGAACAGGTCCCGCAGGCCCGCTGTCGGCTTGTCGTCCATCCTTCGACCCTACGCGCCCCACCGACCATTGCCGCAGGTCAGGGGCTACGCGGGCCAGACGGACGGGTGTGGCCCGCGAGACGTGCGGCCCTCAGGTGTCGCAGTCCAGCACGGTGCGGCACAGCCCGCAGCGTGCCCGCAGCTCGCCGCGCACCGGCACCCGCAGGCGCTGGTGGCACGTCGGACACGGGAACGAGACCCGCAGCGCGCCCGGATCACCCTCGAAGGCGTACGGGGCGAGAGGTCCGGGCTTGCCGGTCGCGCCGTGCTCCTGGGCGTGCCGCCTGTCCTTCACGTACCGGTGCCGGGCGAGCCGGCCCGCCGCGGCGAGCGGGGGCTGCTGGGTGTCCCGGCGGGCCTGCGCCATGCCCTTCGTGTATGCCGTGTACGCCTCGGCGCTGGTGAACCAGGGGGCGGGGTCCTCGTCGAACGCCAGCGCACGCTTGGCCAGTACGTACCCGAACTCCTCCGGGGTGAGGTAGCCCAGCTTCTGGCTCGACGCCCCGTCCTGCCGGTACGCGTCGAGCAGCAGCCAGCCCGCGCCGAGGTACGTCGTCACGGTGTCGGTGAGGATCTCGTTGTCGGGGGTGTCCGCGAAGGACAGGTCCAGCCGGTGCAGCAGGACGTGGGTGATCTCGTGCGCGAGGGCGGCGCCGATGTCCTTGCGGTGGCTGCGGAACCGCTCGTTCAGCTCGATGAAGTACTCGGGGCCCGCGGCCAGTTCGACGCCCGCCGCGTGCTCCATCTCCCGGTAGCTGACGATCATCCGGGCGTCGGGCAGATGCAGATGGGAGACGAGGGCGCGGGCCACGTGCTGCGCGCCCAGATGGGGGTCCTCGTCGTCGGAGAACGCCACGTCGGCCGGGAAGACGCTCGGTGCGTACGACCGCACCCCGTCCTCACCGATCCGCCGGTACAGCGCGGTCAGCGCCGAGCGCACCGTGCCCAGGTGGGGAAAGCCGTGCTCGACTTCGCTGCCGATGCCCACGTTCGTACCCTCTCGTGCCTTCTCGTGTTTCCCGTACCTTCTCGTGACCTCTTGCGGCTTCTGGTACCCCGGCGGCCGGTGGCCGAAAGGGGACCCTTGTCGACCGGTCGATCAACTCCACATAATCCAACAGCGCGTTGACGGGCGCATGCCACCGTCGCACAGATTGCGTCATGGCCCGCGCCCACCCCACATCGACACATCGACGCGTGTCATTGCAACCCCCCACGAAAGGCACCACCGTGAACAACGTACTCAGTGCCATCAAGAGATGTGCAGTCGTCGGCGCCGTCGCACTCGCCGCCGTCAGCCTCCAGCCCGCCGGGGCCTCCGCGAGCACCGCCGCCGGCACCCCGCCCGTCGTAGGAGGAACGCGCGCCGCCCAGGGCGAGTTCCCGTTCATGGTCCGCCTCTCCATGGGCTGCGGCGGATCCCTCCTCACCAAGGACATAGTCCTCACCGCCGCCCACTGCGTGGACGGCTCCGGCGACAACACCTCGATCACCGCCACCGGCGGCGTGGTCGACCTGGAGAGCCCCGACGCCATCAAGGTGAACTCCACCAAGGTCCTCCAGGCCCCCGGCTACAACGGCCGGGGCAAGGACTGGGCGCTCATCAAGCTCGCCAAGCCCATCGACCAGCCCACCCTGAAGCTCGCCACCGACGCGAGCCTCAACAGCGGCGACTTCACCATCGCCGGATGGGGCGCCGACAAGGAGGGCGGCAGCCAGCAGCGCTACCTCCTCAAGGCCAACGTGCCGTTCGTCGACGACGCCAGCTGCACCAAGGCGTACGGCGACCTCATCGCGGGCGAAGAGCTCTGCGCCGGACTCCCGGAGGGCGGCACCGACACCTGCCAGGGCGACTCGGGCGGCCCGATGTTCCGCAAGGACAACGCGGGCGCGTGGGTCCAGGTCGGCGTCGTGAGCTGGGGCAGCGGGTGTGCGCGCCCGAACTTCCCCGGCGTCTACACCGAGGTGTCCACGTTTGCGGCGGACATCGAGAAGGCTGCTGCGGGGCTTTAGCCTCTCCGGCCGGGTCTGGGGGAGGGG
>NZ_JBSGZD010000184.1:0-15928 GCF_053610825.1 Streptomyces sp. NPDC054863
GGGCCGGGTGACAACCGGCCCCGCCTCACGAGGTGTGGGGCCCGGAAGGTCTCCCGGCCGGCCCGGTGCGGACATCGAGTGGTCCGGGCGTCATGCGTGGTTCCGCCCGCCCCGTCCACCGGGTCCCCGTACACGGAGACCACGTGTACAGAGCATAGATCCTCAATAGATCGGCCTCTGTGAGAGTCGGACCAACGACAAGCTCGATCAGAGGGAGTCCTGTGAGCACCACCACGCCCCCGCGGCTGCGTCCTCCACGGCGGGTCGGCCTGCCGGCCGAAGCCCTCCCCCGTCCAGGCGACGCGGCGGGGCCCGCCCCACTCCCGCAGCTGCCGCTCGACGAGCGACAGCGCAAACTGATCTCGCTGCTGCTCGCCGGACACACCGACTCCAGTGCCGCGCACCGGCTGGGCGTCAGCCCCCGTACGGTCACCAACATCCTGCGCTCGCTGATGGACCGCCTCGGGGTGGAGAACCGCTTCCAGCTCGGGGTGGCTCTGGGCAGCCGGATGCGCCCGGTCAACGTACGACCGGGGCATCCGGTGCCCCGACGGAGGCCCCAGTGAGAGCCGGTGTCCGGCTGAACGCGGTCAGCGGCCGGCCGCGGGGCTGCGGGTCAGCGCGGGGTCCGTCAGCGCGACGGGTGCCAGGATCTCGTCCACCCGCGCCTTGAGCGCGGAGTCGAGAACGAACTCGCAGGCCGAGGCGTTGGCCCGGATCTGCTCGGGCCGGCTGGCCCCGATGATCGCGGCGGACACGTTCTCCTCGTGCAGCACCCAGGCCAGCGCGAGCGTGGCCACCGGGACCCCGGCCTCGCGGGCCGGCGGGAGCAGCCGCTGGACGGCCGCCAGGACGTCCTCGCGCAGCAGTCCCTCGACGAAGTGGCCGCCGAATCCCTTGGTGTCCGTGGCCCGCGAGCCGGCCGGCGGGGGGCTGTCCGGCCGGTACTTGCCGGTGAGGACTCCTTGGGCGAGCGGGGAGAAGGCGAGCTGGCCGAGGCCGAGTTCCCGGCAGACCGGGAGCACCTCGGCCTCGATCACGCGGTGCAGTGCCGAGTAGCGCGGCTGGTTGGACACCAGCGGTACGCGCAGTTCGCGGGCCAGCGCGTGGCCCGCACGGATCTCCTCGGCGCGCCACTCGGACACCCCGATGTAGAGCGCCTTGCCCTGGCGCACGATGTCGGCGAACGCCAGCATCGTCTCCTCCAGCGGCGTGCCGTGGTCGTAGCGGTGGGCCTGGAAGAGGTCGACGTAGTCGGTGCCCAGCCGCCGCAGGGAGGCGTCGACGGACTCCATGAGGTGCTTGCGCGAAAGACCCCGGTCGTTGGGACCGGGGCCCACGGGCCAGAACGCCTTGGTGAAGATCTCCACGCTCTCCCGGCGCTCGCCCTTGAGCGCGCGGCCGAGTATCTCCTCGCCCGCGCCGAAGGCGTAACCGTCGGCGGTGTCGAAACTGGTGATGCCGCAGTCCAGGGCGGCCCGGACGCAGGACACCGAGAGGCCCTCGTCGATCTGCGCCCCGTGGGTGATCCAGTTGCCGTACGCAATCTCGCTCACCCACAGGCCGCTGCGGCCGAGCTGACGGTGTTTCACTCCTGCTCCTCGGGGCCCGACACGTCCGGGCGCGTCCAGAAGTGCACGGTGACGGACTTGCGGCCGACGGGTCCGGGGGCGAGTACCGGCGAGACGCCGTGCAGCGAACGGGAGGTCGTCTCGATCAGGACGCTGCGGTTGAACACGGGCAGGACGCGCGCACGGGCGGCCCGGGCGTCGGGCTCCCACAGTTCGAGCAGTCCGCCGTCGGCCTCCTGCCAGTCCTCGTTGAGGTAGGTGAACAGGGAGTAGCGCCGCAGCCAGCGGGTTTCGGGGTGGCGGTTGGAGCCGATGTGGGCGGCGTGCACCGCGCCCCGGGTGGAGACGCGGTAGCTGCCCCAGTCGCCCGCCGGGTCGGTGCACAGGTCCGGGATTCCGGTGACGGCGCTGATCCGCGCGGCCAGTTCGTCGGAGAGCAGCGCCTCGCAGAGCGCCCGCAGGGCCGGGTCGGCCAGCGTGCGGTCCTGGGAGTGCCAGCGGGGGTTGTCGGCGGCCTTGACGACCATCCGGTCGAGGTGCGGATAGCCGTCGGCCGCCGCGCGCAGGGCCTGCGGGTCGATCAGGCCGTTCCACACGTAGTGGTCGTACGGTGCGCGGCGCAGGCAGTCGGCCGCGGGGTCGTGCAGCTGCCGCTCCAGTGCCTCAAGGTCGATCATGGTGTGCCTCTTTCTCCTGTCGGGTGCCGGTGGGGCTGTGGTCTTCGGCCGCGGGGGCCGGTTCGGGGGCCGACGGGGTGATGTCCAGCCGGGCCCGCCCGTTGAGGCAGTGACCGGACGGGACCTCGAACCGCCAGCCGTGCTGGGGGCAGACGATGGTGTTCTGCTCCGGGTCGTAGTCCTCCGCGCCGAGCTTCGCGCCGACGTGCGGGCAGGTGTCGGGGACGGTGAAGCTGCCCGCACCGGTCTCCAGGCGGAAGGTGCCGGGAGTCCGTTCGCGTACGCGGTCCAACTGCGCGGTGTACGCAGCGAGGTCGTCCGGCGCGCTGCAGCGCAGCACCGACATCAGCTCCTCGTTGTAGGCGTCCAGGGAGGGCCGCCAGGCGCTGAAGCGGAAGGAGAAGAAGAACTCCTCCCAGTTCATCTCGCCGCGCAGGACGGCGGGCACGAAGCGGGATTCCAAGGTGAACCGGTAGTCGTGGGGGGTGTCGTCGGGATCGCCGCGCCGTACGCGCAGTTCCGGGAAGTCCACGAACCAGGTGCCGCCGCCGGGGCCCCGCACGTCGAAGGCCACGACCGCCCCGACCTCGCGGCAGGCCTTCTCGGCCACCTGGAACAGCGCCTCGAAGTGCCGCGCGAAGTCGTCGAAGAGATCGTTGCGGGGGTCGGGGTGGGCGGCCAGCACCCGTGCGACCGCGGAGGCGCGGCGCCGCGCGTACCGCTCGGTGTATTCCGGCAGCCTCGCCCAGTCGAACTCCTCGCGGATGCCCGCGTCGGGCGTCAGCCGCGCGGTGGCGACTTCGAGCACGTCGCCCGGCAGCGGGGCGACGCAGCGGGACGCCAGGTCGGGCTGCTCCTGCTCCAGCCACCGCAGCAGGTCCGGCGGGGTGGTGAAGATGGAGGCCGGGTCGAAGAAGTGCGGGGTCAGCGACGGGTCCAGCAGGATCGGCGGTCCGGCGAACGCCACGGCCGCGCGCGGCTTCAGCGCCCGCATGTAACGGGTCCAGCGCCGCAGCGAGTTGGCCTTCTTGGCGGCGGAGGCGGCGGCGGCCTGCTCGGGCGGGAAGGAGTAGGCGAAGGGGAACCAGGTGGCGCCGGAGAACTGCGCCATCACCACGTCCACCCGCGGGTACAGCCGTCGCAGCATGCGCAGTTGGGCGCGGTCCACCTGGCAGTCGTTCAGGTTGACCACGACCTGGCCGGTCGCGGTGTCCTCGATGACCAGGGCCGAGTCCTGGTGCCTGGGCGTGGGCGAGAGGACCAGCCGCAGCCGCAGGCTCCCGGCCTCGAAGACCTCGCCGTCCTGGAGCAGGGTGGGGGCGGGGCCTCGCAGGCCTTCCACCAGGCGGTGCCAGCTGGGCAGCGGATAGTCGGGCATCAGCAGCCGCACGGACGGGTCGAGGGCGTTCAGGACGTCGGCGTCGAAGTGGTCCTCGTGGTCGTGCGACACGTACACATGGGTGGCGTCGGCCATGAGGCCCGCGCACGCCGAGTTGTCCGGCAGCTGGTGCCAGCCCGACAGGAACGCGCCGCCCTCGGAGAACCAGGGGTCGCAGACCAGCCGTACGTCGTCGGTCTCGATGAGGGCGCCGGCGTGTCCGAGGAAAGTGATCTTCATGGCTGCTTCCGTGGGTGGGGGGCGGTCCGGCCCTTGCGGGCCACTACGAGGTGCCGGGCGAGATTGGGGTCAGGGTCGCCCGCGAAGGGGCGGCCCACCAGGTCCACGACCAGGCCGAGCGAGGCGAGCAGGGAGCGGAACTCGTCGAGCGGGAGCACGTGGAGGACCGAGTGGAGGATCTGAGCCGCCTGCGTCCCGTCCTCGGCGAGAGCGATCATCCGATGCCCCAGGACCCGGCCGCCCGGGTGGACGAAGCTCTCGCTGAGCAGCAGGTGCGGGCCGGTGCGGAAGACCGATCCGTGCGGCCGTCGGAGCACTTGGCGGCCCTCGTCGAAGCCCGTGCTGCCGTCCTCCGCGAGGAGCAGGTCGAAGACGGCCGTGCCGTCGTCGCGCAGCCGCTCCAGCAGCGGAGGCAGCAGCTCCGCGAGGCGTTGCGGGGAGAAGAAGTTCGCCGCGTCGTACGTCAGCAGCAGGGTGTCGAACTCCCGGTCCGGCGGCAGGAGTTCGGTCTGCGAGATGTCCGCACGCAGGAAGTCGTAGTGGGGTGTGTCCGCGAACCGTTCTGCGGCGTGCTCGATCACGGCGGGTCCCGCGTCGACGCCCAGATAGCGCTCGACACCGCGTGCGTGCAGTGCGCTCGCGTAGTTGCCGGGGCCGCAGAGCGGGTGGTGCACCGCCCGCGGCCGGGGCGTCAGGGCGTACAGCCAGTCGAGCTGGCGGGCGATCACGGCCGGCGGGCGGGAGGAGTCGGTGGTCGACGGGTCGAGCTGGGCGCGCAGCAGCCGGCTGCTGAATTCCGCATCGCCGAAGGGCAGCGGGGGCAGTTCCGAGAGCTCCCGTTCCGTCATTCCGGTCAGGTCCGGCAGGTCCGGCAGGACGGCACGGGCGCCCGATCTGAGAAATACCTCGGCTTTCTTCTGCGCACCGGTTGATTCCTGCACGGACTTTTCTGCGACAGGCATGACGGGTCCATAAAGGTAGTCGGAGGGAAAGGGGGAATGCGAAGCGCGTGCGTTCAAAAAGCGTGCGCCGACGGGCCGTTCATTGTCATTCGCCTTGCTGAAATCCGCTGTCGGGCGACGGGCCGGAGCCGGGGAGCCGGCGCTCAGGCGGGCCGGAGCCGGGGAGCCGGCGCTCAGGCGGCCCGCAGCCGTGGCAGGTCCGGCTGCACCCGTTCGAGGTGGGCGGTCATGACGGCCGCCTTCGCCCGCAGGCCGCCTTCCGCGACCGCGGCCCGCCGCTCCCCCTCGGGCAGGGACAGCAGCTTGTGGGCCGTGACGACGAGTGGCATCCCGAAGTGGTAGGCGGCCACCAGCCGGTACGCGAGGAGCAGGTCCTCCGCCTCGGCGCTCCGGCCGCCCGGTTCAGGACCGGCCCGGTGCGCGTGCACCGCGGCTTCGCCGAGCTCCCACAGCGCCTCCGGGCCGAGACCGCGTGCCGGGGCCGAGGTCAGGACCAGGGTGGCCAGGTCCTCGCCGGCCGGGCCCACACCGGTCTGTCCCCAGTCGACGGCCACGGTCCCCTTCTCGGTGCGGAAGAGGTTGCGGGGCGTCAGATCGCGGTGCACCAGGGTCGCGGGCAGGCCACGCAGCCGCCGGACGGCGTCGTCGTGGTGCCGCCAGAGGGCGCGCAGGGCCGTCACGGCCGTACGCGGAAACAGTGCGCGCAGCAGCGGATCGGCCGACCCGGACGCGTCGCCGGCACGGTCGATCAGCTCCGCCATGCTGCCCAGCGCGGCCTGCTCGACGAACGGCCTGCAGTACCAGGGGTACGGTCCCGGCGGGTGCGCCGCGTGGCGGGAGTGGAAGGCGCCGAGCCGCCGTGCCGTGTCCAGCAGGTCCTGGGCACTCCACTCCTCCCCCGGCAGCCCCCTTACCCGCTCCAGCCACAGCCACATCCGGTCCTCCGCCTGCGGGACCACGTCCAGCAGGCGAGGCGCGGCGAACCCGCCGGCCGGGCGGTCCAGCAGCCCTGAGCCGAGGGCCAGCGCCTCACGGCGCCAGTAGGCCCAGTCGTCCTGGGCGTCGCCCCCGTCGTCGATCTGCCGCACCCGGTCCGCGGGGCCGGGGGTCCAGGGGCGGTGGCGGACCTGTTTGAGCACCAGTTCCCAGGGGTGGTCGGCGCCGTGCGCACGGGCCGTGCCGCGTACGACGTGCAGTCCCGCGCTCGACCTGCTCCAGCTCTGGTACGAGATGGGTTCGGCGGTGCAGTCCGTCACCCGCGCGCCCGGGTCGCCGAGCAGGGCGCCGACCGGGCGCCGCAGGTCCTGCGGGGTGAGGGTGAGCGTGGAGCGGGGGTGGTACGGAGGGCCTTCCGTCCGCCCGCTGTGCCGGTCCTTCATCTACGCGGCGCCGCGCGCGGCTTCGACGGCGGCGTGCAGATAGCCGCGCAGCCGGTCGCTGTCGACCAGGTCGGTGCAGAGCGCCGCCGCCCGGTGGCCGGACTCCAGGGAGCCCAGTTCGTGGGCGAGGCGCGCGCGCAGCACCCGCGCGAGGTGCGAGGTGTCCTCGGGGTCGGGCTGGACGCGGGAGAGGTATTCGATGACGTGGGCGAAGGCCAGGGCCGCGTGGACGATGCCGAAGGCGGGGCGCTCCTCCTCCTTCCACGGGGAGTGGAAGGTGGGGCCGTCGGGGAAGACGACGTTCTCCGCGCTGAGGCACTCGTTGAGCCACGAGTGGGTGGCCTCGTGCACCAGCGTCTCGGCCAGCCGCAGCGGTTCGTCCGTCCAGTTGAGCACGACGGTGCCCGGCAGGAAGTCGAAGGTGTAGCTGCGGCAGGCCTCGCCCAGGGCGACGGTCCCGGTCCGCACGACCACGGCGGTCGAGGAGCGGAGCACGTCGCAGCCCACGGCCAGGGCGGCGTCGATCGCACCGTTCAGCGTGCGGGCGAGGGCGTCCTGTTCCGCCGCGTCCGGTGGCACGGGCCGCTCCAGCAGGTACATCTGGCTGAGGAGTTTCTCGTCGTCGACCGCGGTGCAGTCGGCGGCACGGACCACCAGGACCGGGCCGGCCTTGGTGGGCACGGCGGCTCGGCGCAGTTGTGCCCGGTCCTGCCAGAGCCGCACGGCCTGCCGGGCCCGCTCGGGGTCGCGGGTCCGGGCGGCGGCCCTGGCCTGCTGGAACGCGTGGTGCAGGATCGCGTTGTCGAAGGCGTCCAGGTCGCCTTCGGTGCGGGTGAGGGTGGCTTCGGGGGCGAGGGTGGCGAGGCTGGCCAGGACGCGGCGCTCGCGCTCGGTGCGCTCCGTGACGATCGTCTCGGTGAGCTGCGCCCGCAGCTCGCTGACGCTCGCGGCGGTGACGGTCATGCCGGGTTCCCTTCTGTCCGTGCTGCGCGGACGGGTCGCGGGAGGTGGGTGGAGGGAGGTCGTACGCACCCGGGGTGGAGGAGCGGTGTCGTACGTACGCGGGGGAGGTCAGCGCACGGCCTGGGCGGCCGACCACTTGGCCAGGTGGGCCGCTTTCTCCTCCTCGGTCAGGGGGCGCAGCGCACGTACGTAGTCGAAGGGCGACTTGGTGGCGAACTGGCGCCGGTGCCAGCAGGGGTACATGAACCCGATGAGCTCCGAGACCACGCTGATGCCGGTGGTCCGCCCGAGCCGCTCCGGCACCGCGTCGCGCAGCGTCAGCAGCTGTGCGTGGAGGCGCTCGGCCGTCAGTCGGCTCGTGTCGCCCGCGCGCAGGCCGTGGTGGGCGATCCGGTCGTGGAGCTGGTGGGCGAAGCAGTCGGCGAGGAGCGAGCCGAGCCAGTACCGGTCCTCGGCGGGCAGCGGGGCGTCCCGCACACCGACCACCCCTTCGGCCCGCAGCCACTGGTCGATCCAGGCGTGGGCGCCCTCGCGCAGCAGCGCCTCGGCCAGCTCCACGGGGTCCTCGGGCCGCCCGGTGAGCCACGCGAGCTCGCTGGCGACGTCCGGGCGGGCGTCCTCGGCGAACACGACGGCGCCGACGGCCAGTTCCAGCACATGGCGCAGCCGGGTCCGCTCCAGCACGGTGACGGCTTCCGCGGTGGCCCGGCGGAGGCCGGGTGCGGCGGGCGTCAGGGTGGGGCGGTCGGCACCGGCCGAGGAGGAGCCGTCGCCCGGGGCGGCGGCCGGGCGGGCTTCGAGGACCGCCACCTCCGGCCCGTCCTCCAGGCGCAGGAACGCGGCCCGCCGGTCGGACGGTGCGAGGGCGAGGGCGGACAGGGCGCGCCCGGTGGGCGGGGAGGCGTCGGCGGGTGGCCCCGCCGGGTGTGCGGTCCCGCCGAGGTGGGGCTCTATCCACTGGAGGAAGGAGTGGATCGCCCGGCCGTCCAGCGAGGCGTTCCAGACGCGGTTCTCCGACTCGTCGAGGTCGATCGCGGAGGTGGGGAGCAGGAACATGGGGTGGGTACCTTTCAGGCGGCGCCGGTCGGGAGCGCGGCGGCCACGTGGTCGATGACCTTGCGCCGGTGGTCGCAGTAGTCCTCTTCGAATCCGGTGCCCTCGAAGCGCATCCGGTCGGGCAGGGCGCCGCCGCGGCAGGTGCGGACGTGGGAGCACCCGCTGCACTTGTCGAGCAGTGCGGTGAGGTCGCCGCGCAGTGCGGGGTTGCTGTCGAGGGTGAGGAGACCGTCGACGGTCTTCAGCTCGTCCACGGTGCCCAGCAGCGCACCGGGCATGGAGAGTTCGTCGGAGCTGCCGATCCGGCCGTCGGGGTAGAGCGTGACGACGTACGGCTCCTTTCGCTCGCTGAAGCCGGTATAGGCGGTCGGCAGGTCGGACAGGGAGCGGATGATGCTGAAGAACGGCTCCAGGACGTACGAGCGGTAGGACTTGGTCGCCTGCCAGTGCTCGAACGCCTCCGTCAGGAACTGCGCGTACTCGTCGGGCGTGGTCGCCCAGCCGGGCATCCCGGTGCCGTCGGGGTTGAGGAGCTGGAGCGAGGCGGCGTTGGGGGTGAGGTACTCCTTGGACCGTACGTTGAAGTCCAGGCAGCCGGAGAGCTTGACGACCTTCACTGCCTCGAACTCCCTGAGGGAGTCCAGGACTTCACCGGCCCGGCCGAGGATGTGGCGGGTGACCACCGCGATCACGCCGACCTGCCGTCCCCGGGAGGCCAGCAGTTCCAGGGCCCGTACCACCTTGGGATAGGTGGGCCGGTCGCGGAAGTCGACGCGGTGGGAGTTGCCCCGCTCGTCGCCGTCGAGGCTGACGCCGATCTCGATGTCCGGCCACTCGCGGTCGAAGAGGTCCAGCCAGGCGTTGTTGAGCAGGATGCCGTTGGTCTGCATCGTCAGGCTGGTGGGGCCCTCGTACTGGCGCAGGACGGTGAGCAGTTCGGACATGCGGCGCCGGCCGGCGAGCAGCGGTTCGCCGCCGTGCAGTTCGACGGCCAGCGGCCGGCCTCCGCACGCATCGAGGAATTTCTTCAGAAGTTCCGGTTCGAGCATGCGGGCATTCGGATAGGGCTTTCGCCGCTCGTAGCAGTAGTGGCAGTTTATGTTGCACATTTCGCCGGGAAGTTTGAGCATGAGCAAAATGGTTTCCCCGGGCGCTGGCAGCCGCAGTTCCATACGATCCCCATTTCCTTCGCTGAGCGGTTTCAGGGGGAATGCTTCCCGCTTTTCGCGAGCACGTCCACGCTTTCCTACCGATGTGCGGGAATCAGCACGGGCCGCTCCTGGGTCTGCGCCCGGTGCGCCACCATGTTCGTGACGATCCGTCCGGCCGTGAGCCAGTCCGTGTCACCCACCATCTCCCCGAGGTGCCGCAGCGAGGGAACGCGGCCGGTCACGTCGGTGCGGCCGGGGAAGACGTGCTGGTAGGGCAGGTGGACGCGGCCGGCCGTGCTGCCGGTCTCCGCGAGGACGTGGGAGGCGAGGTCGCCGATGCTGGTCTCCCGGTCGGAGCCGATGTTGTACGCGCGGCCGGCCGACCGCCAGGCCCGGGGCTGCGCCATCAGCAGCGACAGCCGGTCGATGAACTGGTCGACGTCGGTGAAGCAGCGGCGCTGGGTGCCGTCGCCGTGGACGGTCAGCGGCTGCCCGGCGGCGGCCTGGCGCAGGAAGGTCGGCAGGACCATGCCGTAGCGGCTGCGCTGGCCGGGGCCCACGACGTTGAACGGCCGCACCACGAGCACCGGGCGGTAGCGGGACGCCTCGCGTCCGAGGTGTTCGAGTTCCCATTTGCCGGTGGCGTAGCCCGGGGTGCCGCCGTCGTAGGTCAGCGGGAGCAGGCGGTCGACCGGCTCGTCCTCGTCCAGCGCCGTATGACCGTCGGACAGGCCGTAGACGGCGGAGCTGGAGAACAGGACGACGGGGGTGTCCCCGGTGTGGCGCAGTACGTTGCGGGTTCCGGCAGCGCCGACCTGGTACGCGTAGTCGGCCTGGTCCGCCGCCAGGCGCATGCCCACCACCCCGGCCAGGTGCACCACCGGGCCGGCGCCGCGCGCCGCCGAGACGATGTCCTCGGGGTCCATGACACTGCCGCGGACCAGCTCCACCCCGGGCAGCCCGGTGACGGTCTGCGCCTTGCCGGTGGACAGGTCGTCCAGGACCCGGACGCGGTGCCCGGCACCCACCAGGGCGCGGACGAGGTGGCCGCCGATGAACCCGGCTCCGCCGGTGACCAGGATCGGACGGGTGGGTGAGGTGAACTCCCGCATCGAATGCTCTCCTTGAATGTGAATGTCGGCTGAAGGCTGTGCGCAGTCGGCTGTCGTCCGTGGACTGAGGGCCGTCGCCCGTGGGCCCGTGGGGCAGGGGCCCGGGGCCGGTGCGGCTCAGGGCGGACCGTGGCCGCCGGGTTCCAGGAGCGTGAGCAGCCGCCGGGCCCACCACAGGACGCGGGGCGCCCAGCCCCGTCGTTCCGGCTCGGCGGTCTCGTCGTGGAACCGTACGTAGGTGAGCAGTTGGGACAGTGCGGCGACCGGCTCGGCGAGGCGCCACACGGCCTCGCACTCGTCCGGCGACAGCAGGGGCTGCCACCCTTCGAAGCAGCGGGCGCGGGCCCTGGCGCCGGCGAGGGCGGCGGACTCGCTGCGCAGGGCCGGTGCGAGGTCCAGGAAGGGGTGGCCCACGGCCGCCTCCGCCCAGTCGAGCAGCACGATCCGCCCGGTGACCAGGTCGACGCCCCAGTTGCCCGGGTGCAGATCCCCGTGGACGAGGGTGTTGCCCGGGGGCGCCGAGGCCAGCTCGGCGCAGAGGGCGGGCAGCCGTGCCAGGGCGTCCGCCCACCGCGCCCACTCCTCGTGGGCGAGCGTGTGGGGGCGGCCGGGCGCGGGCGCCAGCAGATCGCCGCGCAGGGCCAGTTCGGGAACCCGCCGGGCCAGCGACAGGGCGTCGCGGTCCCAGCAGCCGAGTGCCCGCAGCCGTCCGGTGTCCCCGAGCAGATCGCGTTGCAGCAGGGCCAGCCGCAGCAGTGCCGCACCCCGGTCCGGTGCGGGCAGCGCGCTGCCCGACATCACCAGGGCGTCATGGGTGCACCAGTCGGGCTCGGGTGCGCCGTCGACCACCACCGCCGGTACGAAACCCCGGTACCGCTCGCCGAGGTGTGCCAGGAGCGGCCCTTCGTGCGCCAGGAACGGCAGGGTGCGTTTGTAGTAGATCCGGCCGGCGGGGGTGCAGCAGGTCAGCACGGCGGACAGGGCCCAGTTCTTGACCTCTTGGACCGGCCCGGTGCGGCGCAGGCCCACGTGGGCGAGCTGGGCGTCCATCCGCGCGGTGGCCTGCTCCGGCCAGTCCGCGCGCCGCCACGGCAGCACCTCGGGGGCCGATTGCGCATCGGCTGCCGTCCGCACCTCGGTCCGCATCTGGGAGGCGGTCCCCCGACCCCGGCGGGCGGGGTCGGGGGAGCGCCTCTCAGTGCCGGAAGAAGCGCTCACCGGTCACGGTCCAGGCCATGGCGTGGCGTTCGCAGGCCTCGCGCACCGCCGCCTCGTCGGTGCAGCCGCGCGGGGTCACCAGCTGGGTGACGCCGAGCCGGGCGGCCAGTTCCACCACTTCGACGAACGGGAAGTGGTTGTCGGCGGCCAGGGTCACGCCCTTGAGCTGCGGCGCGGTGTCCCAGTCGGGTACCCGGTCCGCGTCGGCGGGATCGCGCAGCAGGCCCGCGAGTTCGTCGCGCACGGACGGCGTGAGGTCGCCCTCGGCGAGCCGGGCCCGCCACACGGAGCGCTGGGCGGCCGTGACTTCCGTACGGAAGCGCAGGTCCGCCAGGTCGGGGTGGTGGCGCCGCCGCCAGAGGCCGGCCCGGCCCGCGGCGAGCCGCATGCAGTCCAGCCGGTTCTGCTGGCCCATCCCGATGCCGATCGTCCGGCCCTCGACCGCGAGGACCATGGCGTTGGACTGGGCCTGGGAGACCGCCAGGACGGCGACGGCGAGGCTGTCGGGGTCGTGCGGGGTGCCGCACAGCGTCTCCAGGCCGCCCGCGAACCCGGGTCCGGGCCGGCTCTCCCGTACGATCCGCAGCCCGAAGGTCTCCAGGTGCTCGCGCTGCACCGTGGGTCCGGGGCGGGAGAGTCCGCGCAGCACGATGCAGGTGCCGTCGTTGAGCCGGCTGAGCCGCTCCAGAGCGGTGGGGGTGCAGTCCGGGGCGATGACGCCGATGGCCCGGGTGAAGACGGACAGGTCGGTGGTGTCGTCGATGGGCCGCGACACGGCGACGAAGTCTCCGGAGGAGCACTTGGGCGTGGTGCTGCGCGCCCGGAGCACCGCTCGGCCCACCGGGTCGGTGGGCAGCGCGCCCCGGTCGTGGAAGGCCTCGGCACCGGGGCCGAAGGGGGCGTCGACCGCGACGCCCGCGGGCGAGGTGTGCTTCAGGGAGGCGCACGCGGCGCGCCCGGTCCTGCGTTCCAGCCTCCTCACCAGGTCCCAGCCGCCCAGCGCGTCCAGGACGTTGATGTAGGAGGGGGAACCGCTCAGCAGCTCGAACGGGGGCTCGCCCGGGGCGGCGGGTTCGGCCCAGGCCCGCTCGTGCGGGTTCAGGCCCCGCGACAGGGTGATCATGAGGTTCCTCCCGTACGGACGGCCTGCCGGACGGCGGCCGGGGGGCGGCGGGCGGCCAGCAGGGCGCCGAGCACCCCGAGCTGCCAGCCGAACTCCCAGACCAGTTCCGACCTGCCGACCGGACGCACCGCGCGCGGCAGCAGGGTGAGCAGCGCGGCCCAACCGGCGGCGTGCGCGGCCCAACCGACCGGCTCCACGCCGCTGTCGGTGAACTTGCTCCGCAGTCCGACGATGTCCGCGCCCTGGAAGCGGGCACGGCGCAGCCGGGACCGGTGCGTGGCGCGGACGCCGACGGACACCACCGTGTCGGCCAACCCGATGCTGTGGCCCGCCAGTTGGGCACGCCAGGAGACGTCGAGGTCGGCCAGGGCGGGCAACGCGTCGTCGAATCCGCCGATTTCGTCGAAGAGCGCACGGGTCATGCCCATCAGGCCGCCCAGGACGTGCGGAAGGAACAGGCTCGCCGTGAGCACCTCGCACAGCTGGTCGGCCGGGGTGCGGCGGAGCACCTGGGGCGGGTTGAGGCGGGTGTAGTCGATGGAGGCGGTGACCAGGGCGGCGTGTCGCAGCGCGGCGGCCATGGCGTCCAGGTAGCCGTCGGCGATCTCGTCGTCGGCGTCCAGGAAGAGCAGTTCGCCCGCCGTGGTGGCGCGGGCTCCGGTGTTGCGTGCGGCGCCGGTGCCCCGCCGCTCGGGGTGGGTGACGACCCGTACGGCGGGCAGGGCGTGCCGGTGGGCGTCCACGGTGGCGGCCAGGTCGTCGGTCGACCCGTCGTCCACGATGATCAGTTCCCAGTCGAGGCGGGTGTTCTGGCGGGCGAGCGCCGCCAGTTGGCGTCCGACGCAGTGCGCGGCGTTGAGGCAGGGGATGACGACGGCCAGGGTCATCACGCCACCGCCGGCACATGCTGCTCGGTGGCCAGGCAGGCGTCGATCGCCCCGAGGAGTCCGGCCATCCGCTCGTCCTCGTGGGCTCCCGCGGTGTTGCGGAAGACGTGCACGGGCGGCAGGTAGGGAGGCGGGTCCTCCAGCAGCAGGGTCCGGTAGACCTCGCTGACCTGGCCGAGGGTGTAGCTGTTCTCGTAGTGCCGGATGCTCTTGCCGCGGGCGACGACGCGGTGCGCGGCCTCGTCGACCGGTACGTCGAGGTAGAGGATCAGGTCGGGCAGGAGGGTGCCGGCGGCGTGGTGGCGGTCGAGCGTCTCGCGCGCCGGAATGCCGTACAGGGCCTCCAGATAGACCGCGTCGCTGAAGACGTAGCGGTCGGACAGCACGCTGCGGTCGCGCAGCAGGTCCTCGACGGCAAGCGCCTGGTGCCGCTTGTCGCGGAAGTAGGCCTCGGTGATCTCCCGGTTCGAGTGCCGGTGCGGGCGGTCCTCCCGTACGTCGATGATCACTCGGGCCGCGCTCGGGTCGAGCCACGAGTGCTGGCCGATCCGCGAGAGGGGGTGACCGCCGTCGCGCACATGGGTGGCGATCAGCCGTGCGGTGGTCGTCTTGCCGGATCCGTCGACGCCTTCGAGGGCGAGGAATCGGTGGCGGTTGCTGCGGGGCATTTGGTTCTCCGTACCTGCGGGCGGGATGGGACGGGGGCGAACGCGGCGGCGGTCAGCGGGACGCGGCGACGGGGCGCGACGCGTCCCCCGCCGTCCGGTCGCGGGCCCAGGCGAGTGCGGACTCCATCACCTGGGACATCGAGGAGTACGTCCACGAGCCGTAGCGGCCGAGCGAGGCCAGGCCCCGGGACGACAGGAAGTCCCGGGCGCGGTCGGCGACCTGCCGGCTGTCGTCCGTGAAGACGACATAGCCGGGGTCGGCGGTGAACACCCGGGTGCCGACGATCTCGGCGTCCCCGCCCAGCAGCCCCGTCCCGCGCACACCGCGTACGACCTGCTCGGTGAGTGCGGCGTCGTCGGGGCCCGGTTCCTCCGCGCGCTCGACCACCTCGGCGAGCACGCCCCATCCGTCGGCCGGTGCCATGTCCGGATCGAACTCGGTCATGAAGACCAGCCGGGTGAAGGGCACGTCCGGGTCGGTGCAGTAGCGCCAGTGCCCGGTGCCCTCGGGACGCGTCCCGCGCACCGCGAGCGCCACCGACCTGACCCGGTTGCGGGGCAACGCGTCGCAGGCGGCGACCAGTTCGGGGGGAGCCTGGTGGCTCAGCCGTACGGTGGCGGGCAGCGGCAGGGTGGAGAGGCACTCCCGGGTGTAGTGGAAACCGGTCAGGCCCTGCGGGGAGCGGGCCCACACCGTCCGGCGGTCCAGGTCAATACTCTCCACCGTGTGTCGCAGCCGCAGGTCCGCGACCTGTCCGGCGAGCGCCTCGGAGAGCACCTCCATGCCGCGGCGCCCCGGGCCCTGGGGGCGCGGGTACCAGCCGCGGGCGTTGTAGCCCTCGGTGACGGGCCGGGAGGGGTCGGCGCCGCGTTCGACGTCGGCGACCGGGGGGCGGGTGAGGTTCCAGTGGAAGCCGGAGGAGGACAGCTCGCTGAGCGGCCGGCGCCACAGCTTGGCGTTGTAGGGGAAGAAGAAGAGTTCGCAGAGCGTCCGCCCGAACGCGTCGAGCAGCAGCTCCTCGTAGTTCCGGGGCCGGCCCTCGCGCACGTGTGCGGACCTCAGATCGGCGAGGCAGGCCGCGCGGGCCTCGGGTTCGAGCCCCGCCAGGTGCAGCTGTACGGGGAAGCGGGTGGTGCCCGCGGCGGTGTCGACCCAGGCGACGGGCGGGCAGGGCTGCAGTACGTCGCCGAGCAGGGCCCGCACGTATTCCTCCACCGAGGGGTGGCTGAAGTAGAGCAGGTGGATGACGTGGTCGAACCAGTGGTCGCCGACGCGCTCGGTGCGCACCAGGCCACCGGGGCGCGACTGCGCCTCCAGGACCACGGCCCGGTCGCCGAGGACCGCGCCCGCCGTGAGTCCGGCCAGACCGCCGCCGAGCACGAGCGTCTCGGTCTCGACGACCTCGCGCCGGCCAGGGTGGCTGCCGGGAGTGGAGTGGGACATCGCTACACCTCGCTACGGTCCGCCGCGGCCCGGACCGGGGTCCGGGCGGGGCGGATCAGTCGGCTGGGGCGCCGTGCGGAGGGCGCGGGGGGCGGGCCC
>NZ_JBSGZD010000185.1:0-15748 GCF_053610825.1 Streptomyces sp. NPDC054863
CCACCGGATTCCTCCGGTGGCGCCGCCTCGTGTCGTCGTGCGGGGACGGGCCGTCAGGTGACGGACAGCGCCCCGTCCACCGCGAGGACCGTGCCGTTGGCGTACGAGGCCTGCGGCCTGGCCAGCTGCACGATCCACCAGGCGATCTCCTCGGGACTTCCGACGCGGCCCGAGGGGATCCGCCCGGCCATCTCCGTGAGGAACGCCCGGTAGGCCTCCTCCGGCATGCCGGCCCTGACCCCGACGCCGGTGTCCACGACCCCGGGGGCGATGCCGACCGTGCGGATGCCGCGCGGGGCGAGCTCCACGGCCCAGGTGCGGGTCAGGAAGTCCAGCGCCGTCTTGGCCATGCCGTAGACGGAGTTGTCCGGCCAGGCCCGGCGGCCCAGCGAGCCGGCCGAGCTGACGTTGACCACGACGCCCCTGACGGCCTCCAGGCTGTCCAGGGCCTGCTGGGTCAGGAACACCGGGGCGATGAGGTTCGTGCCGAGCTGGGCGCGGACCTCGTCGCGGTCCAGTTGTGCCAGGGAGGCGAATCCGGTGACGGCCGCGTTGTTCACCAGGACGTCGATGCGTCCGAAGGCGCCCAGCGCGGCGGCGACGATGCGCTCGGGCGCGTCCGCGTCGTGAATGTCCGCCGCCAGTACGTGAATGCGGTCGTGCCCGCGGGCGGTTTCCTTGAGGGTGGCCTCGGTCCGCCCGACAATCAGTACCTGTGCGCCCTCTTCGGCGAATTTACGTGCGGTGGCGGCACCGATTCCGCTGCCGCCGCCGGTGATGACGACGCCTTTCCCCGCGAAATCCGAATTACCGGATTCCGGGGTACCGGATTCGGCAGTCACCGATTCGGTGGTCCCGGATTCCGGAATTCCGCCGGTCACGAGCACAGAGCGGTGTTGACACCGCGGATGACGGCCTGCTCGGCGTCGTGGCCGAAGTCCTTGTCGCCGAGCGTGAACGAGAGCTGGACCCGGGCGGAGAGGTCGCGGGTGGTGGCCGCGAAGGTGGCGTAGCCGGGGATGCCCGCGCCGTGGCCCCACAGGTCGAGGTCGGCGTCGTTCTCCAGCTTCATGATGCCGAGCCCGTAGCCGATGCCCATCGGCAGGTTCTCGATCATCTCGCGCGGCAGCGCGTCGGTCATCTCCTTGAACTGCGGCTCCTGGAGCAGCTTGCCGCTGAACAGGGCGGTGAAGAACCGGTCCAGGTCGGCCGTGGTGGAGATGATCTCGCCCGCGCAGCCGGCTTCGGAGGGGTTCATCACGGTGACGTCGACGGGCTCGCCGCCGATCTGCATGTAGCCGTGGGCGTGCGGCCCGGGGATGTTCGGGTCGTCGCCCGGCAGGTAGGTCTCCTCCAGCCCGAGGGGCGTGAGCACGCGGTCGGTGATCTCCTCGCGGTGGCCGCGGCCGGTCACCTTCTTGATGAGCAGACCGATGATGAAGTAGTTGGTGTTGCAGTACGCGAACTTCGTGCCCGGCTCGAACTCCAGCGGCTTGGCCGCCGCGATGGCGATCAGGTCCTCGGGCTCGAAGTGCCGGTGACGGTCCTTCAGGAACCGGTCGCCCGGCTTCTGGAAGGAGTCCATGTAGTTGTACAGACCGCTGGTGTGCTGCATCAGGTTGCGGATGGTGATCCGCTCGCCGTACGGGATCAGTCCCGGCAGGTAGCTCTCGACGGTGCGGTCGAGCTCTATCTTTCCCTCGGCGACCAGCTGCAGGACCACCACGGCCACGAACGGCTTGGTGATGCAGGAGATACGGAAGCGTCCGTCCTCGGGGACGGGCCGGTCGGAGCCGAGTTCGGCGATGCCCGACGTCACGACGAAGGCCTCCTCGCCCCGTGCGACCCGGAACTGGACACCGGCCGCGCCGAGCTCGACCAGCCGGTCCGCCGCGCCCTGGACGGCCTGCTGGAGTACCGAGGCCGTCGGCGGGCCGATCGTCGTCTGCGTCATCTCGCGAAACCCCCATCGATTGGCAGTTCATACACATGCGCGGGTTCTGTCCGCGTGCACGACCGAGCGTCCCCATGCCGCGTCGAGGGCGGGCGGGGCGCCGCTGGAGCGGCACTGGGGCGGCCGGCCCCGCTCCGTACCCCTTCGACCGTGCTGCGAGCCGCCGCAGCCAGAATCGGCCCCGTCCGCCGAACCCCGTGAGGAGTACCGCCGTGCCGTCACGCACCGTCGCCCCTGCCGCAGCGCCCGCACCCCCTGCCGAGGTGACCGAGGTCGCCGAGGGCGTCCACGCCTTCGTACAGGCCCCCGGCGGCTGGTGCCTGAACAACGCCGGGGTGATCGTCTCCGAGGGGCAGAGCGCCCTCGTGGACACCGCCGCGACCGAGACCCGGGCACGCCACCTGCGCGAGGCCGCGCTCGCCCGCAACCCCGCCGCCCCGCGCTCCGTCGTCAACACCCACTTCCACGGCGACCACGCCTTCGGCAACTTCCTCTTCCCCGAGGCGCTGGTCCTGGGGCACGAGCGGACCCGGAGCGAGATGATCGCCGCAGGCCTGCACCTGACCGGCATGTGGCCCGACGTCGAGTGGGGGGACATCGAGCTGACGCCGCCGCAGGTGACCTACCGCGAGGGCCTCACCCTCCATGTCGGCGCCGTCCGCGCCGAGTTGGTGCACATCGGGCCGCGCGCCCACACCTCCAACGACACCGTGGTGTGGCTGCCCGAGCAGCGCGTCCTGTTCACCGGCGACCTGGTGATGGCGGGGGTGACGCCGTTCCTCCTGATGGGGTCGGTGGCGGGCAGCCTGGCGGCGGTGGAGCGGCTGCGCGCGTTCGGCGCGGAGACCGTCGTGCCCGGCCACGGGCCCGTCTCGGGCCCCGAGGTCCTCGACGCGGTGGAGGGGTACGTCACGCTGCTGGGCCGGATCGCCGAGCGGGGCCTGGCGGCCGGGCTCACACCGATGCAGGCCGCGAAGGAGTCGGACCTGGGCCCGTACGCCGAACTCCTCGACGCCGAGCGGCTGGTTCCCAACCTGCACCGCGCCTACGCCGAACTGCGCGGCACCGATGCCGCGGACCCGCTGCCGATGCCCGTGCTGCAGCAGGCGCTCGGCGAGATGAACACCTACTACGGCGGACAGCCGTGCTGCCTGGCCTGACCGGCAGCGGCCGACACCGCCGGGCCGGCGGCGCCTGCCCGGCCGGTCCGGCACCGGCCGCACGATCGGCTCCCGACCCGTATTTGAGTATGCGGTCGTAGCGTCGCCCGCATGAAGGCACTCGTGCTGTCCGGAGGTTCAGGCACCCGCCTGCGGCCCTTCACACACACCTCCCCGAAGCAATTGGTCCCGGTGGCGAACAAGCCCGTCCTCTTCTACGTGCTGGAGGCCATCGCGGACGCGGGCATCAGCGAAGTCGGCATCGTCGTGGGCGCCACCGCCGGAGAAATCCGTGCGGCCGTGGGCGACGGATCGAAGTTCGGGCTCGACGTGACCTACCTGCCCCAGGAGGCGCCCCTCGGTCTGGCCCACGCGGTACTGATCGCCCGGGACTTCCTCGGCGACGACGACTTCGTGATGTACCTCGGCGACAACTTCATCATCGACGGCATCACCCCCCTCGTGGAGCAGTTCGCCCGGGAACGCCCCGACGCGCAGATCCTGCTGACCCGGGTACCCGACCCGACCGCCTTCGGGGTGGCCGAACTCGACGTCGCCGGACGGATCGTGGGGGTGGAGGAGAAGCCCGCACATCCCAGGAGCGACCTCGCCCTGGTCGGCGTCTACCTGTTCACGCCCGCCGTGCACGAGGCGGTGGCCGCCATCGAGCCGTCCGCCCGCGGCGAACTGGAGATCACCCACGCCATCCAGTGGCTGATCGACGAGAAGCGCGACGTGCGGCCCACCACGATCTCCGGCTACTGGAAGGACACCGGGAACGTGACGGACATGCTGGAGGTGAACCGGTCGGTGCTGGAGAGCATCGAGCCGTACACCGGCGGCACCGTCGACGCGGCCAGTGAACTGATCGGCCGGGTCAGGCTGGAGCCGGGCGCCCGGGTGCGCGACTCGCGCATCGTCGGCCCCGCGATCATCGGTGCCGGCACCGTCGTCACCGGCTCGTACGTCGGCCCGTACACCTCGATCGCGGAGAACTGCCGGATCGAGGACAGCGAGATCGAATTCTCCATCGTCCTGTGCGACTCGCACCTGGACGGAGTGCGCCGGGTGCAGGGCTCGCTGATCGGCCGCAACGTGACAGTGACTCCGGCCGTGCGGATCCCGGCGAGCAATCGACTCATCCTCGGCGACCACAGCAAGGTGCAGATCTCCTCATGAACACACTTCCCCGCATTCTGGTGACCGGCGGCGCGGGCTTCATCGGCTCGCACTACGTCCGCACGCTGCTCGGGCCGCAGGGCAACCCCTGCGCGGCCGTCACGGTGCTGGACAAACTGACGTACGCCGGCCATCTCGCCAACCTCCACACGGTCCGCGACGACCCGCGGTACTCCTTCGTGCACGGCGACATCTGCGACGCGCCCCTGGTGGACGCGCTCGTCGCCGAGCACGACCAGATCGTGCACTTCGCGGCGGAGTCCCACGTCGACCGCTCCATCACCGAGGCCGCCGACTTCATCCGTACGAACGTCGGCGGCACCCAGACCCTGCTGACCGCCGCGGTGCGGCACGGCCTGGAGACGTTCGTGCACATCTCCACGGACGAGGTGTACGGGTCGATCGCGGCCGGGTCCTGGCCGGAGACCCATCCGGTCGCCCCCAACTCCCCCTACGCCGCGGCCAAGGCCTCCAGCGACCTGGTCGCCCTCGCCCACCACCGCACGCACGACCTGGACGTGCGGGTCACCCGCTGCTCCAACAACTACGGGCCGCACCAGTTCCCGGAGAAGATCATCCCGCTGTTCGTCACCCGGCTGCTGAACGGGGGCCGGGTGCCGCTCTACGGCGACGGGGGCAACATCCGCGACTGGCTGCACGTCGACGACCACGTCCGCGGCGTCGAGCTGGTGCGCACCCGGGGCCGGGCCGGCGAGATCTACAACATCGGCGGCGGCACCGAACTCACCAACCGGGAGCTCACCGGGCTCCTGCTGGAGGCGTGCGGCGCCGACTGGTCCCGGGCCGACTTCGTCGAGGACCGCAAGGGCCACGACCGGCGCTACTCGGTGGACTGCGGCAAGCTCACCGCGGAGCTCGGCTACCGCCCGCTCAAGGACTTCGCCGAGGGTCTCGCCGAGACGGTGGCCTGGTACCGGCAGCACCGGGCGTGGTGGGAGCCGCTGCTGCGGCCCGCCCCCGCGGCGGACCGCCCGCTGGCGCTGACTACCTGAGCTCCGGCCGGTCCGCCGGGGCCGGTTCCCCGGGGTCCCCAGGGGCCCCGAGGGCCGGCGGGCCGGCCGGCCACCCGGCCACCCGCCGGATCCCGGCGAGCAGGTGTGCCTGGGCCAGCAGGTCGGCCGTGTCGTCGGCCGTGCGGTCGCCGCGCACGGCGGCGGCGAAGGCGGTCAGCGCCGCCGCCACCTGGTTCTCCGCGGGCAGGGTCACCGTCTCGGAGCCCGAGGCGTTCTCCAGCAGCAGCCGCGGGGCGTGGTCGGCCGGCGGGGTGAACGCCCGGTCGACCGTGATCCGGCCCTCGCTGCCGCACAGTTCGTACCGCGACCGGTAGGCGTGCGCCATGCCGAAGGTCAACTGCGCGACGACCCCGTCGGCCCGGCGCAGCAGCACCGCCCCCGAGGTCTCCACCCGGCGTCCGGGCTCCGCCGAGAGCACCGCCCCGGCGACGTCGAGGTGCGGGCCCAGCAGGTGCACCGCCGCCCGCACCGGGTACAGGCCGATGTCGGCGAGCGCGCCGCCGCCGAGGTCCGGGTCGTAGCGGATGTCGCCGTCGGCCGGGGCGGGGACGGTGAACGCGGCGTGCAGGCAGCGCAGGGCGCCGATCGCCCGGCCCGCGAGGAGTTCGCGTACCGCCGCGTGCTGTCCGTGGTGGACGAACAGGACGTTCTCCCGCAGCACCAGGCCCCGTGCGCGGGCCCGCTCCAGCAGGGCGCGGCTCTGCTCAGGGTCGGTGGTCAGGGGTTTCTCGGCCAGGACGTGCTTGCCGGCTTCCAGTGCGGCGCCGACCCACTCGGCGTGCAGCGCGGCGGGCAGTGGGATGTACACGGCGTCCACCGAGGGGTCGGCGAGCAGCCGTGCGTATCCCTCGACGGGCCGGGCGCCGTGGGGCTCGGCGGCCCGGCGGGCCCGGTCGGCCGACCGGCTGGCCACGGCGACGAGTTCCACGGCCGGGTGGGCCGCCATGGCGGGCAGCATGCGGCGGCGGGCGAACTCGGCGCAGCCGAGCACGCCGAAGCGCAGCGCCTGGCCGGTGCGCGCGGGCGGAACGGCCGGGGGGCGGGAGGGCGTCTCACGTGTCATGGCGGGTCCAGTCTCGTACGGGGACGTGGAGGTGGCCCACCGTGTCCAAGACGGCTCGATCCCGGGTCGAGGAGGGCTCGACAACGCGCGGCGAGACTTCGGGCAGCGACTCCGGGCGGGCCCCGCGAGGGCCCCGGACTTTCGACCCCCGACGAGAGGCCTTCCATGTTCCGCGACACGACGGAGTTCCACCGCTGGTTCGAAGGGCGGCGCAGGGCGCAGGAGTGCGAGGTGGAGTCCGTACCCCTCGATCTCCTGGACGGCTGGTCCCAGGAAGCGGGGACGGGCGACCTGGTGCACCGCAGCGGGAAGTTCTTCTCGGTGCGGGGCCTCGACGTCGCCCGCTCCGGCAGGGCGGTGGACTCCTGGCAGCAGCCGATCATCGTGCAGCCCGAACAGGGCGTCCTGGGCGTCCTGGTGAAGGAGTTCGACGGTGTGGCGCACTGCCTGCTCCAGGCGAAGATGGAGCCGGGGAACGTGAACCTGGTGCAGCTCTCGCCCACCGTGCAGGCCACCCGGAGCAACTACACGGGGGTGCACGGCGGGCGGCCCGTGCCTTATCTGGAGTACTTCCTCCCGCCCCGCGGCGAGGTGATCGCCGACGCGCTCCAGTCGGAGCAGGCCGCGTGGTTCCTCGCCAAGCGCAACCGCAACATGATCGTGCGTACGGACGAGGACGTGCCGGTGCTCGACGACTTCTGCTGGCTGTCCTTCGACCAGGTCGCGGAGCTGCTGCAGACGGACAACGTCATCAACATGGACACCCGTACGGTGCTCTCGGGGGCGATCGGACTGCGCCGTCCCCAGGGCGGCGACCCCGGTTCCCCCGACCCCGCTACCTTCGCCCCCGGTTCCTTCGAGGGGGCGCTGGCCGCCTCCTGGCGGCCGGACGGGGACCGGCTGCACGACAGCGCCGCGCTGCTGGACCGGCTGGAGCTGGCCAGGGAGCGGTGCACCCTGGAACGCCGCCTCGTCCCGCTGGACGGGCTGGCGCGCTGGTCGCTGCGGGAGGGCGTCCTGCGGCACGACGAGGGCAGGCACTTCACCGTCCTGGGGGTGCGGGTGGCGGCGTCCAGCCGTGAGGTGCCCGGCTGGTCCCAGCCCATGATCGCGCCGTGCAGCCGGGGGGTGGTGGCCTTCGTGGCGAAGCAGGTGGCGGGCACGCTGCACCTGTTGGTCCAGACCCGGGTCGAGACCGGTGCGCTGGCCCGGGTCGAGCTGGCCCCCACCGTGCAGTGCCAGCCCTCGGACCACGGCCCCGGCGGGGCGGCGTACCCGCACTTCCTGGACGTGGTCCTGGCCGCGGGGCCCGAGCGGATACGGTTCGACACCGTCCAGTCGGAGGAGGGCGGGCGCTTCCACCACGCCGAGAACCGGTACCTGCTGGTCGAGGCGGAGGAGGACTTCCCGCTCGAAGTGCCGCCGGGGTACGCCTGGATGACGGTGCGTCAGCTGATCGGGTTCGTCGCGCACGGAAGCCGGCTGAACGTGGAGGCGCGCAGCCTGCTCGCGCTGATCGGCTTCCTGCCCGGCGGCGGGCGCCCGGCGCGCCCGCGCACCGCGGTGGTCCGGCCTCAGCGGAAGGCGTCGGTGAGGGCCAGGCACTCCTCGTAGCGCGGGAGCATGCCGAGCTCCTCGGCCCTGGCCAGGGAGACCGCCCCGGTGTCCCGCTCCGAGAGGGTGGGGACGAGGTCCTCGGGCCAGGGCAGGGCGAGTTCCGGGTCGAAGGGGTCGATCGCCTGCTCCAGGCCCGCCCGGTAGGGGGACGACACCACGTACGACATCACGGTGTCGTCCTCCAGGGCGAGGAACGCGTGCCCCACCCCCAGCGGCAGGTACACCGAGCGGAAGTCGTGCGGGTCCGTCTCGACCACGTCGTGGACGCCGAACGTGGGCGAGCCCAGCCGCAGGTCGACCACGATGTCCATGGCCCGGCCGCGCGCGCAGTGCACGTACTTGGCCTGGCCGGGCGGGGTGGTCGTGAAGTGCAGGCCGCGCAGCACACCGCGGGCGGAACGGCTGTGGTTGGTCTGGGCGAGGGGCATCGGGTGGCCCACCGCCGCGGCGAACTCCTCGCCCTGGAAGGGGGAGACGAACACTCCGCGCAGGTCGCGGTAGACCTGCGGGCTGAACAGGAAGGCGCCGCTGACGGCCAGTTCGCGTACGGCGGGGTGCGGGGCGGCGGGCTGTGGAACGGCGGGGCCGGAGGGAGCCTGGTGCGGGGCGGCGGCCGTGTGCTCCGGGTGCGGGCGGGTCGTCATCTGTCCTCCTGAGGGGCGGGGCCCGGCTGCGGGCCCCACAGTGTGCGGGCCCGCACTGGAGCCGCGGTCGACGCGGGGGCGGGCGGGGCCGGGCGCGCGGGGCAGGGCGCGGGCACGAGGAGGCTGGGCGCGGGCGCGCAGCCGGGTGTCGGGTGCAGCGCGGGGCGCGGGGTGTGGTGGCGCGGGGTGTGGTGGCGCGGGGTGTGGTGGCTCCAGCGGGGCCCGAGCCCGGCTGCGGCCGGTGAACCGACCATCGGGGCACTACGCGGGCGGGACGTGCCGCCGCCGGATGGACCATGGAGAAAGGCGAACGATGACCGTTCCCAGCCGCCGCAGTTTCGTCGCGCGCACTCTCACCCTCACGGCCGCCGCCGGGCTCACCGCGGGTGCCGTGCCCGCGCACGCCGCGGGCAGGCCCGCCCGCGCCCCGGCCGTCCCCCCGGACGGCGGGACGGTCGTCACCCCGGACGATCCGCGCTACGCGGACCTCTCGCAGCGCGGCAGCAACAAGCGGTTCACCGCACGCCCGGACGCGTTCCGGCTGGTCTCCACCACCGAGCAGGTGGTGCGGGCGGTCGGCGACGCGGTACGGACGGGCCGGCGGATCGCGGTGCGCAGCGGGGGCCACTGCTACGAGAACGTGGCCGGCGACCCGGCGGTGCGGCTGGTGATCGACCTCGGGGAGATGAACGCCGTCGGCTACGACCCGCAGCGGCGCGCCTTCGTCGTCGAGGCGGGCGCCCGGCTGTTCGACATGTACAAGAAGCTCTACTACGGCTGGGGCGTGACCGTGCCCGGCGGTGCCAGCGCCACCGTGGGCATGGGCGGGCACATCGCCGGTGGCGGCTACGGCGCGCTGTCGCGTGCGCACGGGCTCGCCGCGGACCACCTGTACGCCGTCGAGGTGGTCGTCGTCGACGCGTCGGGCCGGGCCAGGGCGGTCGTCGCCACCCGGGAGCGCACGGACCCGCTGCGCGAGCTGTGGTGGGCGCACACCGGTGGCGGCGGCGGCAACTTCGGTGTCGTCACCCGTTACTGGTTCCGCTCGCCGCAGGCGCCCGCCCACTGCACGGACCCCGCCCGGCTGCTGCCCCGCCCGCCGGGCAACACGCTCACGGGCAGTGTGTACTTCCCGCGCGAGGGCATGGACCGGGCCTCCTTCCGCCGGCTGGTGCGCAACCACGGCCAGTGGCACGAGCGCAACAGCGACGCCCGCTCGCCGTACGCCGGCCTGTTCGGCGGGCTGGTGCTGTACGGGCGGCCCCGGGCCGGCGACCCCGGTCCCGCCGCGGTCAGCTTCGCCCACATGGACGGCTCCCGGCCGGACGCCGAGCGGCTGCTGCGGGAGTACTCCGCCGCCATCGCCGAGGGAGTGGGCGGCCCGCCCGAGATCAGCGGGATCAGCAGTCAGCCGTGGCTTGCCGCGACGGAGTCGCTGGCCGCCGCCCAGGACGGCGACACCGGACGCCACAAGATCAAGTCGGCGTATCTGCGCCGCGGCCACGACGCCGCCCAGGCCGACGTGCTGTACACGTACCTCAACAGCACCGGGAACGGGCACGACTCCGCCTCGGTGTCGTTCCAGTCGTACGGCGGGGCGATCAACTCCGTGCCGCAGGACGCCACCGCCTCCACGCACCGCAGTTCGGTGCTGAAGGCGCTCTACATGAACACCTGGCAGGACCCGGCCGCGGACGCCGGGGCCGTCGACTGGCTGCGGCGGCTCTACCGGGACCTGTACGCCTCCACGGGCGGGGTCCCGGTGCCGGGCCGCGGCGCCGACGGCTGCTACATCAACTACCCGGACGTCGACATGGCGGACCCGGGGTGGAACACCTCGGGCGTGCCCTGGCACCGCCTCTACTACAAGGACGCCTATCCGCGGCTCCAGCGGGTCAAGGCCCTCTGGGACCCGCGCGACGTGTTCCGCCACACGCTGGCCGTCCGGGCGGAGCCGGGCCGATGAGGGTGCTGTTCGTCTCCTTCCCGCACGGCACCCACTACTTCTCGATGGTGCCGCTCGCCTCCGCGCTGCGGACGGCCGGTCACGAGGTGCGGGTGGCCAGCCACCCGGACCTGACGGACCAGATCACCGCCACCGGCCTGACCGCGGTGCCGGTGGGCGTTCCCGGCTGGTACTCCGACGACCCCCACGCGCCCGAACTGCTGGGTCAGATCCTCGAAGAGGGCTCCGACCACGTGCAGGGCTTCGACTTCACGGGCGAGGACCGCACGCAGTGGACGTACGAGTCGCTGCTCGCCCTGGAGAGCATCGCGGTGCCCTCGCTGTACGCCTCGGTCAGCAACGACCCCATGCTCGACGACCTGGTGGCCTACGCCCGGCACTGGCGGCCGGACCTGGTGGTGTGGGAGCAGCACACCTACGCGGGCGCCGTCGTGGCACGGGCGGTCGGGGCCGCGCACGCACGGCTGCTGCACGGCATGGACATCACGGTGCGGGCCCGGCAGGAGTTCCTGCGCCGCACGGCGCTCCTGCCCGCCGCGGCGGCGGCGCAGGACCCGACGGCCGAGTGGCTGGAGCGGGTGCTGCGGCGCTACGCCCCCGGCCTGGGGTTCACCGAGGAGATGGTCACCGGGCAGTGGACCGTGGACATCACCCCGCCCGGCTCCCGGTTCGACCTCGGAGTGCCCACGGTCGGCGTGCGCTACGTCCCGCACAACGGCGCGTCGGTGGTGCCGGACTGGCTGCGCAGGCCGGCCGAGCGGCCCCGGGTGTGCCTGACGCTGGGAGTGTCCGGCGAGCTCGACCACGCGGGCTTCTCCTTCGGCGCCGTGCTGGAGTCGCTCGCGGACGTGGACGCGGAGATCGTCGCGACCCTCGGCGGACACGGGGACGCCGAGCGTCCGGCCGTGCCCGACAACGTCCGGCTGGTGGACTTCGTCCCGCTCAACGACCTGCTGCCGACCTGTGCGGCCGTCGTCCACCACGGCGGCATCGGCACCCGGACCACCGCCGAGCTCCACGGGGTGCCCCAGGTGCTGCTTCCGTACGGCTGGGACACGGTCGCCAAGGCCCGCCGGGTGCAGGAGCTGGGGTACGGGCTGTCCCTGCCGGCCGATGAGCTGACGGTGGAGGCCCTGCGGGCGGCCCTGCTGCGGCTGCTGACGGAGCCGTCTTTCACCGAGGCGGCGGGCAAGGTGCGCGCCGAGATCCTGCGGGAGCCGGCGCCGAACGACATCGTGCCGGTCCTGGAGCGCATGACGGCCTCGGCCCGGGCGGGGCTGCCTTCCTGACCTTCTGTCAGGCGGTGCCGGCCCCCTCGCCGTACGTACGGGCAGGGGGCCGGCTCAGACCAGCGAGGCGCCGCCGTCGACGGCCACCGTGGTGCCGCTCGTGGTGAGCGCCTCGGGCCTGGCCGTGCGGACGATCCACCAGGCCACGTCCTCGGGGCGGCCCACCCGGCCCGAGGGCGTGCAGGCAGCCGCCTCCCGCTGGTGGTCGGCGATCTCCTGCGCGCTCCACCCCATGCGTACGCCGATCCCGGTGTCGGTCTCGCCCGGGGCGACGCCGACCGCGCGGACGCCCAGCGGGGCCAGTTCCACCGCCCAGGTGCGGACGAGGAAGTCGAGGGCGACCTTGGACGCGCCGTACATCGACATGCCGGGGAAGGTGCGGCGGCCGAGCGTGGCCGCGGTGCCGACCGCCACCACGGTGCCGCGCGCGGCGCTCAGGGCGGGCAGCGCGGCCTGTGTGAGGAAGAGCGGGGCGAGCAGGTTGGTCTCCAGCTGCGCGTGTGCGTGGGCCCGGGTCAACTCCCCCGCGGGCTCGGGGAGTACGGCCGCGGCGTTGTGCACGAGGACGTCGAGCCGGCCGAAAACCTCCAGCGCCGTCGCCACGACGTGCTGCGCCGCGCCCGGTGCGGTCAGGTCGGCGACCAGGGTCCGTACGGAGGGGTGCTGGGCCGCCGCCTCGGTGAGGGTCGACGCGGTGCGGCCCACGACCAGTACCCGCGCGCCCTCCTCGGCGAACGCCCGCGCGGTGGCGCGCCCGATGCCCGTACCGCCTCCGGTGATCACCACGGCGGGCCGGGCGGTACTGCTGCTGGGGGAGGTCGTCATGGCGCGGACGTTAGCCGTCAGCGCTCGAAGGCCGCTCTAGCGCCCGCTGGGAAGGTGGCCGGAAGTCGAGCCGGAGCTTGCCGGAAACCGGCCCCGTCGAACTCCCAGGAGGCAAGGCATGTCCGTGCACACGTCCGAACAACCGGCGCCAGGCCAGACGCGGGTGCCGGTCCCCCCGGCGCCCCCGACACGCGGACGCGGGGCACGGGCGGGTGTCGCGCTCGGCCTGCTGGCGGGCTGCAACGCGATGGTCCTGCTCGACGAGTCGATGGTGCAGATCGCCCTGCCGGGAATGAGCCAGGACCTGGGCATGAGCCCGGTCGGGCTCGGCTGGGCGATGAACTCCTACCTGCTGGCCTTCGGCGGGCTGCTCCTGCTCGGCGGGCGCGCGGGCGACCTGCTGGGACGCCGCAGGGTGTTCCTGGCGGGCGTCGCCCTGTTCACGCTCGCCGCGGCGCTGCGGGCGACCGCCTCCTCGGGCGATTTCCTGATCGCCGTACGGGCGGTGCAGGGGGTCGGCGCCGCCCTCGCCACTCCCAGCGCGCTGGCGCTGGTGCTGAGCATGTTCGCCGAGGGGGCGCCGCGCAAACGGGCCATCGCGGTGTGCACGGCGGTCGGCGCGGCCAGTACCACGGGCGGTCTGCTGCTCGCGGGCACCCTGTCGTCGGTCAGCTCCTGGCGCTGGGTGCTGCTGCTGAACGTTCCCGTCGGACTGCTGATCCTGCTGCTGGCCCCGCTCGTACTGAAGGAGACGCCGCGCGCCCGGGGGCAGTTCGACCTCCTCGGCGCGCTGCTGTCCACGCTGGGGGCGACCGCGCTGGTGCTGGGTCTGGCCCGCGTCGCGGAGCACCCGTGGTCGGACCTCACGGTCGTCGGCCCGATCGCCCTGGGCGCGCTGCTGTTCGCCGTCTTCGTCCTGGTCGAGCGGCGGGCCAGGCAACCCGTGCTGGTGCTGCGGCTGTTCACCGACCGCAACCGCGTCTGGGCGTGGGCGGGCACGTTCGCCGTGCAGGGCGCGCTCATCGGCACGGGCTTCTTCCTCGTGCAGTTCTTCCCGCAGTTCACCGATTACGGGCCGCTCGGCACGGCCTTCGCGCTGTCGCCGATCGCCGTCTCCATGGTGGTCATGTCGGGCGTCGTCGTCCGGCTGGAGCGGGCCTTCGGGGCCCGGCGGGTGATGCTGGCGGGGGCGCTGCTGCTGGCCGCCGCGAACCTGTGGCTGTCCCGGCTGAGCCCGGAGTTCGACTACGCGACCGATGTGCTGGCGCCGCTGGTCGTCTTCGGCTGCGGCATGGCCTGCTACGTCATCCCGCCGATGATGCTGGCCACCTCCCGGCTGCGCAGCGACGAGGCGGGCGCCGCCTCCAGCGTGCACAACTCGCTGCAGACGCTGGGCGCTTCGCTGGGCATCGCGATCCTGGTGACCGTCGCCTCCCACGCGGGCCGCGGCGCCGCGCGCGGCCAGGAGTTCGTCTCCGGCATGCAGGCGAGTTTCGTCGCGGGCGCCTGCTGCGCGGCGGCTGCCTTCCTCGCCGCCCTGTTCGTCCGACCCACCGGTGGCGCCGATGCGCCCGTCCGGGACCACTGAGAGAGCAGGAGGAATCACCGTGCGGTTCAACACCGCGGCGCACTTCGGTGTCGTCGCCCTGATGTGGGGATCCAGCTACTTCTGGATCAAAATCGTCTTCCAGGGACTGAACTCGGCGCAGTTCAGCTTCTTCCGGATCCTCGTCGGCGCCGTCGCCATGCTGGGCGTGCTGCTCCTGAGCAGCGCCCGGCTGCCGCGCCGCCCGCGGGTCTGGGCGCAACTGATCCTCATCGCCTTCCTCGCCAACGCGCTGCCGGTCCTGCTCGTCGAGCTCGTCGACGACGCGCTGGGGGCCGACGCCGGCATGGTGTCGGTGTTCAACGCGAGCGTTCCCCTGTGCGTGGTCCTGCTCGTCCTGATGCGGCGCGGGGGCGCCCGGGTGCCGCTGCCGCTGGCGGCCGGGCTGCTCGTCGGCTTCGCCGGTGTGCTGGTGCTGTACGCACCGTGGGAGACCGGCGCCGCGTGGCTGTCGGCGGGTGCGGCCGTCAACGCGGTGGCGGCGATCGCCTACGGCTGGTCGATGCTGCTCATGGCGAAGCTGATGGGCCCCGCCGAGAAGGGCGGCCAGGACATGCCGCCGCTCGTCCTCGCCACCTCCCAGGCGGTCATCGGGGTCGGCTGGGCGTCCCTCAACATGCCCCAGGGCGGCTTCGACCGCGCCCCCCAGTGGTCCCTGGCCGTCGTCGGCGCGCTGCTGGTCCTGGGCATCCTCAACACCGGTCTCGTCTACCTGTGCTTCGCCCGGCTGATCCGCGACGAGGGCCCGGTCCGGGCCTCCAGCGTGCTGTACGCGGTACCGGTGGTGCTCACGCTGGGCACGGTCCTGCTGGAGGGGTACCGGCTCGCGCCGCGCGAGATCGTGGGGATGGCGGTCATCCTGGCCGGGCTGGTGCTGGCCAGGAGTTCGTGGGGGTCGCGCGCCGCCGCCGGGCCCGACGGTCCCGCCGGGCCCGACGCCCGGGCCGCCGGTGTCCGCCGGGAGCCCGCGCTCACCGATTCCGCGGGCCCGCCGCGCTGACCGGCCGCCGCCCGTACCCGTACGTACCTGTACTCCCCCTCGTGACGGACCAAAGGACGCTGTTGTGATCACCTTCATCAATCGCTTCACGGTCACCGGGCCGGCCGCGGAGTTCGAGCGCGTCTTCGACGAGGCGTCGCTGTTCTTCACCGCCCAGCCCGGTTTCCTCGGCCACCGTCTGGTGCGGCACACGAGCGACCCGGCCGCATATGTGAACATCGCCGAGTGGCAGGACGAGGCGTCCTTCCAACAGGCGCTGCGCCAGCCCGGGTTCGGGGCGCACCGGGCGGCGCTGCGCGCGCTGAGCACCAGCGAGTCGAACCTGTACACCGGGGTGTCCGCGCGCGTCGCCTGACCCGCTGCCACGCCGTACGCAGCCGTACGCAGCCGGGCCCCGCCCGGCCCTCCCCG
>NZ_JBSGZD010000186.1:0-15722 GCF_053610825.1 Streptomyces sp. NPDC054863
CCACCCAGCTGTACGTACAGCTGGGTGGCGGCCGGGCACAGGTCCCGTCCGGTGACCGCCCGCACCACCTTGAACTCCGGGCCCCGGTCGCCCGATCCGTCGCACGGCGTCTCCTTGACCTGGCCGCCGCCCGTCTCGTACACACAGTCCCCGACGACCGTGTGCGGGCCGCCGCCACCGCCCGGGTCGCCGGGGTGCGGGGCGGTGAGGTTGCGCATGCAGGCGTAGCCGCGCGGGACCACCCCGTCGCCGTTCTCGTCGCTCTCCGGCCGGGACTGCGAGATGTGCAGGACGAAGTCGGTGGTGGACGGGCAGGAAGGGCCGTTGCCCGCCGGGCCGTTGTGGCGGGCGGTGACGCGGGCGGCGGCGCGCTCGCTGGCGCAGGAGACCTCCCGCGGGGTCTTCCCGTACGAACTGCACTCGCGGACATCGAGGAAGACCGCGCCGTAGCCGGAGGGCGTGGCGGGCAGCCGGTTGTCGGCGGACCTGCCGGGATCCTCACCGCCGCCGAAGGCCCCCTGGCAGCCCGTCAGGCCCAGGATCAGGCCCAGCGCCAGTCCCAGGATCAGCGGTCCGGCCCCCGCCCGTGCCGTGACGCTCTGCCGTGCCGATGTCGCAACGGTCCCCGATGTCCTGCGCATGCAGCATCCCCCGATACCTCTGCACTTCGGCATTCATGTGGTTCTGCCCAGAGTGACGCGCAGGGGCGGGCGCGCGCCAGGCTCACGGGGGCGATTCCGTCGTACGGGTCCGTACGGACCGGAATCAGACCCCACCCGCCACTTCCGTTCACTCCCGCACCAATGTCGGGGAACTTTCCCGGGAACTGCCGATTCCCGGGAACCCAGCCGCGCCCCGCCCCGTCCCATTGCCGTACTGCTGGTGAGTCTCCGCAGAGCGGTGTCGGCCCACGCTGCTGGCTGCGTTCGCTGACTCCCCTCTCCAACCGCCTGCGGCCAGCAGCACGCCCCGCCACCGGTGCGCCCCCCTCCGAATGCACCGGTGGCGGGCACCCCCGCCCTCCTCTTCCGGATCCCTCAACTCCGCATCCCTGCAAGGATATTGACGGGTACTTACTTTCGGGCAAGTGTGACCCCGCTGGAAGTTTCCTTCAAGGGCTTCACGAAGGGGTCACCGTGCCGGAACACCTCACCAGTCCCTCCCGTCGCACCCTCCTCGCTGCGAGCGCCGCAGCGGTGGCCGTGGCCGTCACCGGAGCCGCACCGGCCGTGGCGGCCGGCCGGCCCGGCCCCTCCGCCGACCGGCTGAGACGGCTCATCGCCTCCATGTCGCTGGAGGAGAAGGTCGGGCAGCTCTTCGTGATGCGGGTGTACGGGCACACCGCGACCGACCCCGACCAGGCGGACATCGACGCGAACATGAAGGAGATCGGGGTCCGCGACGCCGCCGGACTGATCGCCAAGTACCACGTCGGCGGCATCATCTACTTCGCCTGGGCGCACAACACCCGCGACCCGCACCAGATCGCCGACCTCTCCAACGGAATCCAGCGCGAGGGCCTCGGCCGGGGACCCCGCATCCCCCTCCTCATCTCCACCGACCAGGAACACGGCATCGTCGCCCGCGTCGGCAGACCCGCCACCCTGCTGCCGGGTGCGATGGCCCTGGGCGCGGGCGCCTTCCGCCGGGGCACCCGGGACGCCCGCGAGGCCGCCCGCATCGCGGGGGCGGAGCTCCTCGCCATGGGAATCCGGCAGAACTACGCCCCGGACGCCGACGTCAACGTCGACCCCGCCAACCCCGTCATCGGCGTCCGCTCCTTCGGCTCCGAGCCGAAGTCGGTGGCGGCACTGGTGGCGGCGCAGGTCAAGGGCTACCAGGGCGCCGGAATCGCCACCGCCGCCAAACACTTCCCCGGCCACGGCGACACCAAGGACGACAGCCACAACAAGCTGCCCTACATCGACCACACCCGCGAGGAATGGTCGGCCCTCGACGCCCCGCCCTTCCGGGCCGCGATCGCCGCCGGCATCGACTCGATCATGACCGCCCACATCGTCGTCCCGGCGCTCGACCCCGCCGAGGACCCGGCCACCCTCTCCCACCCCATCCTCACCGGCATCCTGCGCGAGGAACTGGGCTACCGGGGAGTCGTCGTCACGGACTCGCTCGGCATGCAGGGCGTACGCACGAAGTACGGCGACGACCGGGTACCCGTACTGGCCCTGAAGGCCGGCTGCGACCAGCTCCTCAACCCGCCGAACCTGGACGTGGCGTGGCGGGCGGTCCTGGCGGCCGTCAAGGGCGGCGAGCTGACCGAGGCGCGCCTCGACGAGTCGATCCTGCGCATCCTCCAACTCAAGGCGCGGCGCGGGCTGTTCGACCGTCCGTACGTCACGCACCGGGGCGTCGACCGGACGGTGGGCATCCGCCCCCACCTGTCCGCCGCCGACCGGATCGCCGACGCGACGACGACCCTGCTGGTCAACGAGGGCGGTCTGCTGCCGCTCTCGAAGCGCCGGCACCGGCGCGTGCTGGTGGTGGGGGTCGACCCCGCGTCGCCCTCGGGGACGACGGGGCCGCCGACCACAGTCCTCGCGGCGACCCTGACCGGACTCGGCTTCACCGCGACGGCCCTGTCCACCGGCTCGGCCCCGTCACGCGCGAAGATCGACGAGGCGGTGGCGGCGGCCAGGACCGGCGCGGACGCGGTCCTCGTCGCCACCCGCAACGTCACGGCGGCGAGCGCCCAGCGGACACTGGTCAAGGAGCTGGCGGCGACGGGCGTCCCGGTGGTGGCGCTCGCGATCCAGAACCCTTACGACGTGGCCCAGTTGGTGGGCCTGGGCGTACGGGCGCAGTTGGCCGCGTACTCCTGGACGGACGTCGAGATGCAGGCGGCGGCGCGGGTCCTGGCGGGGAAGGTGCGGCCGGGAGGCCGCCTGCCGGTGCCGGTGCAACGGGCGGACGATCCGGCGAAGGTGCTGTATCCGGTGGGGTACGGGCTGGGGTAGCGGCCGGACCTAAGCCGCCGCCTCCTGCCAGCGCCCCTGCAGCACCCGTACCGTCTCCCGGATCGCAGGCCGTCGCGCCGCCCCCGTCCGCCACAGTGCGTACAGCCTCCGCACCGGGACCGGTTCCAGCCGTACCGCCACCACGCCCCGGGGCAGGGCGCCCCGGCCCAGGCGGGGGATCATCGCGATGCCCAACCCGGCGGCGATCAGGGCGAGTTGGGTGTGGTTCTCCTCCGCCTGGTGGGCGATGTCCGGTTCGTAGCCCGCCGCGCGGAGCGTGCGCATGAGCCAGTCGTGGCAGACCGTCCCCGGGGGCTGGCAGATCCAGCGCTCGGCCGCCAGCTCCTCCCGGCGGACGTCCGTACGCCCCGCCAGGGCGTGGCCCGCCGGGACCAGCAGGTCGCAGCGGTCGTCGCCGATGACGGCCTGCTCGACGCCCTCCGGGGCGGGCAGCGGGGCGATGTCCCAGTCGTGGGCGACGGCCAGGTCGAGGGCGCCCCTGGCGACCAGATCGACGGAGAGATGGGGGTCCACCTCGGTCAGGCGGGCGTCCAGGGCCGGGTGCCGGCGGGCCAGCTCGGCGAGAACGCCCGGCATCAGGCCCCTTGCCGCCGATGCGAACGCCCCGACGGACAGGCGTCCGTTCGGCAGGCCCCGCCGCTCCTCCAGAGTGGTCTCCGCCCGCTCGACGATCGAGAGCAACTCCTGTGCCGTGGCGGCCAGTTGGACGGCCTCCTCGGTGAGGGCGATGCCCCGGCCGCGGCGCTCCACGAGTTTCGTACGCGTCTCGCGCTCCAGCTTCGCGATCTGCTGGGAGACCGCCGACGGGGTGTAGCCGAGCGCGGCGGCGGCGCCCGCCACCGACCCGTGGACGGACACCGCGTGCAGGGCGCGCAGCCGGGAGAGATCGAGCACGGGCTCCTCGTTTCGTAAGCGTTGCTTCATCCCATGGTGAAGGAATCCGTGCTGGTGCTAAAGGGTCGGCAGGCGTGATCCTCGACCCATGCCCACGCACGTACCCATGTCCACGCACATACCCATGCGCCCCGCGCACATCGCCCTGGCGGTCGTCGTCGCCGCCGTCTGGGGGGTCAACTTCGTCGTCATCGAGGTCGGCCTCGCCCACTTCCCGCCGCTGCTCTTCTCCGCCCTCCGCTTCCTGGTCGCGGCACTGCCCGCGGTCTTCTTTGTGGGGCGCCCGAAGGTGGCATGGAAGTGGATCATCGGCGTCGGGCTCGCACTGGGGGTCGGTAAATTCGGGCTGCTCTTCGTCGGAATGGACCAGGGGATGCCCGCCGGGCTGTCTTCCCTCGTCCTCCAGGTACAGGCCGTCTTCACCGCCGTCATCGCCATGGCGACGCTCGGCGAACGGCTCACCCGTACAAGGAAGTGGGGGATGCTGGTGGCCCTCGCGGGCATCGGCGTCGCCGCGTACGACGAAGGGGCGAGCGGTCCCGTGCTCGCCTTCGTCCTGGTCGTCGCCGCCGCGGCCTGCTGGGGCGTGTCCAACGTCCTCACCCGCAGGGCCGCCGCCCCCGACCCCCTCAACTTCATGGTCTGGGTGTCGACGGTCCCCGTGCTTCCGCTTCTCGCCCTGTCACTCCTCTTCGAGGGCTGGGACCGGGACGTCGCGGCCCTCGCCGCACTCGACTGGACGGGCGCGGGCATCATCCTCTACGTCGCCTGGGTCGTCACCGTCTTCGGCTTCGGGGCCTGGGGGTTCCTGCTCAGCCGCCACCCCGCCTCCTCCGTGGCGCCCTTCACGCTCCTGGTGCCGGTCTTCGGCATGACGTCCGCGGCGCTGCTGCTCGACGAGCAGGTCAGCGGTCTGCGGTGGTGCGCGGCGGCGCTGCTGGTGGGCGGGGTGGCGCTGGCCCAGTTCCGGTTCACGAAGGCGGCTGCGACGCCAGCAGTGCCAGGCGCTCCCGTCCCGCCGCCAGCAGCCCGGGAAGTTCCGCCGCCGCCGGGTACCAGCGCTTCTCGTACTCCCAGCACACCCAGCCGTCCGGGTCGATGAGGGAGAGGCACTCGGCGAGCGGCAGCACTCCGGCGCCGAGCGCGAGCGGGGTGGTGTCGTCGGCCGACGCGATGTCCTTCACCTGTACGTAGCCGAGGTGCGGGGCGAGGACGCCGTGCGAGGTGGTGGGGGTCTCGCCGCCCAGCCAGGTGTGCATGACGTCCCAGAGGGCGCCGATGTCCTTGTGGCCGACGGCGGCGACCACGCGGGCCGCGTCGACGCCGGTCCGGTGCGAGTCGTGGGTTTCGAGGAGGATGCGTACGCCGCACTCGTCGGCGGCCTGGGCCGCCGCGCCCAGCCGCCGGGCGGCCCGCGCGTCGCCGCCTTCCGGGTCTGCCGTGCCTTCCGGTTCCCCGGCACCCGGGAAGACCCGCACGAACGGTGCGCCCAGATCGCGGGCCAGCTCCAGCAGATCCCGGATCTCGTCCAGCACGGGTCCGTCCTCGCCCGCCGCCGCGACCTTCGCGTACCCGGCGACGGTCAGGATCTCGACCCCGGCGGCGGCGAACGTCGCGACCACCTCGGCCCGCTCCTTCGCCCCGATCCCCGGATGCACAGGCTCCTCGGGATGGGCGCGCAGTTCGACGCCCTGGAAACCGGTCGCGGTGGCGAGCGCGACGACATCGGGCATCGGCATGCCGGGGACGCCGAGGGTGGAAAAGGCCAGCTTCACTGTGCGACAACTCCTTCTGTTTCTGCGGTAGTTCCAGCGTTCGATGCCTCCGGTCCTGCGGTCAGATCCAGCCGCCAGTCCTGGCCGACGAGATCCGCCCCGTACGACCGGTGCGGCTGCTGCGAGACCAGGACGAACCCGGCCCGCCGGTAGATCTTCCGTGCGGCGGCCAGCACGTCATTGGTCCACAGCACCACTTCCCGGTACCCCGCGTCGCGCGCGAAATCCACCACGGCGGACACCAGCCGCTCGCCGATCCGGTGCCCGCGCGCGGACGGCTCGACGAGCAGCAGCCGCAGCCGGGCCGTCGCCGACCCCGGCGCGTCCCCGTCCCGTACGCACATCACACTCCCGACCGGCCGCCCGTCCAGCTCGGCGATCCACACCCGCTCCAGATGCGGGTCGTGGTCCTGCGCGAACCCGGCGACGATGCCCGCGACGAGGCCCTCGAACTCCACGTTCCACCCGAACTCGGCCGCGTACAGCGCCCCGTGCCTGGCCACGATCCACCCGAGGTCCCCGGGCCCCGGCTCCCGCAGCACCGGCTCCGGGAGGGCCCCGGCCGCACCGTCCCGGCTCTCCAGTGCCTCCCGCACCTCCCGCATCCCGTGCACCATCCGCTCCCGCGACTCGGGCGGCACGCGGGACAGCAGCACGCCCACCGCCTCCCGCGACCGCTCGTCGAGCAGGGACGCCGCCTCGCGCCCGTGCGGGGTGAGGACGACCCGCTGGCGGCGCGGATCGTGCGGGGAGGCGGTGCGCTCCACCAGCCCGTCCCGCTCGAACCTGCTGAGCAGACGGCTCAAGTACCCGGCGTCCAGGCGCAGTCGGGACCGCAGGTCGGCGGCGTCGGTGCGGCGGTCGTGCGCCAGCTCGTACAGCACCCGGGACTCGGTGAGGGTGTACGGGGCGGAGAGGTGGCGGCTGTAGTCCAGCGCGCCGATCAGATTCGTGTAGAACCGGTTGAAGGCACGCATTTCGTGGATGGTCATGAGGTGCTCCCGTCCTGGTCTCCCTGGGCATACCTTTGACTGAGTCAAAGGTATGCCGCCGGGTGCGGCAAGGGAACGGCGTAGGGAACAGTCGTACGGGGCAGGAGTCGCCCATGACTCGAACCCCCGCATCCGGCTGGCAATTCACCGACTCCCGAGGCCAGTTGGCGTCCCTCCCTGCGCGCCCCACCCGTATCGCCGCATACATCCAGGCAGGCGCGACCCTCTGGGACCACGGTCTGCGTCCGGTCGGGATCTTCGGCTCCCACCACGACGGCCCCACCCCCGACCGTGCCAAGTCCGGCCGCCTCTCCCTCGCCGGGCCCACCTATTACGGTGCGGGCGCGAGCGTCGATCCCGCCGAGGTCCTCGCCTCGGGGGCGGACCTGCTCGTCGCCGTCAGCTACGGCGGCGGCGCGGTCTACGGGCTGGAACCGGACGCGGCCAAGCACCTGGAGGAGCAGATCCCGGTGGTCGTGATCGATGTCGGCCAGGGCCGCTCCCTGTGGGAGGTACGGGAGAACTTCGCCGCGCTCGCGGCAAGCCTCGGCGGCGCCGAACCACGGGACGCCGAGCACCGGCTGGCCGACGCCCAGGCCAGGTTGAAGTCCCTGGTCAGCGCCGAGACCCCGCCGATCCTCGCCCTCTCACCGGCCGGTGACACCGAGGCCCACCTGGCCCGCCCGCACGCCTGGCCCGACCTGCGCGCCCTGACCGCGCTCGGCGTCCCCCTCCTCGCCCCGCCTCCGGAGGGCGGCGCGAACTGGGCCACGGTGCCGTGGGGAACGGCCGCGGCCCTGGCCCCGCGCATCGTCCTCGCGGACGTACGCGCGAACGCGGCGCCCCTGGACGCCTCCCGGCTGGACGCCTCCCGGCTGGACGCCTCCCGGGGCGGTGGTGTCCGCGTACTCCCGTGGAACCCGGAACTCCCCGCGAGCAGCACGGCCCACACCGGATTCTTCGAGGGCGTCGCGGAGGCGCTGAACGGCTGAGCGGCTGAGCGGCACAGCGGTACAGGGATACAGCGGCAGAGCGGCACAGTGGCTGAACGGCACAGCGGCTGAGCGTCCGGCCCGTGGACCCGCGGGCCGACCGCCGGGCCCTCTGGTGGATCATGCGGGGAGCGCGACGCACGAGCCACAGGAGGCACCCCATGTCACGTCCGATCACTCTCGTCACCGGCGGCAGCCGAGGCATCGGGGCCGCGACCTGCCTGCGTCTGGCGGCCGACGGTCATGACATCGCGCTCGCGTACGTACAGGACGAGGCCGCCGCGCAGGAGACCGCGGAGGCCGTGCGGGCGGCCGGGGCGCGCTGCCTCGTCGTACGGGCCGACACCTCCCGGGAGGCGGACGTCGAGCGTCTCTTCGACACCGCGACGGCCGGCCTCGGCCCGCTCACCGGCCTCGTCAACAACGCCGGCGTCACCGGCAGGCTCTCGCGCCTCGCCGACGCCACCACCGAGGACCTGCGCCGCGTCGTCGACGTCAACCTCTTCGGCACCCTGCTGTGCTGCCGCCGCGCCGCCCGCGACATGACGGCGAACGGCGGCGGCGCCATCGTCAACGTCTCCTCGGGCGCGGCCACCCTCGGCAGCCCCGGCGAGTACGTCCACTACGCCGCGTCCAAGGCCGCCGTCGACACCCTCACCCTCGGCCTCTCCAAGGAGCTCGGCCCCGACGGCATCCGCGTCAACGCGGTCGCCCCCGGCCTCACCGAAACCGACATGCACGCCACCATGGGCGACCCCGACCGCCCGTCCCGCATGGCCCCCGACATCCCGCTGCGCCGCGCCTGCGCCCCCGCCGAGATCGCCGCCGCCGTCGGCTGGCTCCTCTCCCCGGACGCCTCGTACACCACGGGAACGGTGCTGCGGGTGGCGGGCGGGCGCTGAGGCGACGCCCGCCCGGGGACCCCTGGGCCGCCGGCCCCCCGGTCCGGGCTCAGTCGGCGATGTCGACGCCGTAGCCGCGGGCCAGGGCTTCGAGGCCGTGGTCGTACCCCTGGCCCACGGCCCGGAACCGCCACTGCCCCGCGCGGCGGTAGAACTCGCCCAGCAGCATGGTCCGTTCGGTGGTCGCGGCGTCCAGCGTGGCCCGGGCGAGGGCCGCCCCGCCGCTGCCCAGGGACGCCGCGATCTGCAGCGGGCCCACGTCCTTGAAGGTCGCCGTCCCGTCGACGGCGGCTGCCACGACCACCCGGCGGGCGGCCGGGGGAAGGGCCGCGAGGTCGGCGGTGACGGTCTGCTCGGCGGGACCGTCGGTGAGCAGGCGTACCGTACCGGCGGGGTTCTCCGGGGTGCCGAAGAAGATGAAGTCCTCGTCGAAGGAGACCTGTTCGTCCTCGTCCAGGACGAACGCGACGACATCGATCGCGCAGGCCGTACGGGACCCCCAGGTGGCGGTGACCAGCAGCGGCGTGCCCGCCCGCAGCGCGGGCAGGTCCACCACACCGCCGCGCGGCATGATCTGCGGTGCGTGCGGGCGGAAGGCGGTGCCCGGTTCGTACGCGGGGATCGGCCCGTCCAGCCAGTCCGGCGCGTGGGCGGGGACGGCGAGCGTGCCGATCCGCTTCATCCGGCGGTCCTTCTCGCCGCCGGGGAGCACGAGGACGTCGGTGACGCTCGCGGAGAGGTTCACGGCCGCCGAACCGCCCAGCTCCACCACGCGGGTGCGGTACGAGGCCGCCTCCGGGTGCGTACCGCCGAGGACGAGGACGCGGCGGCCGGAGAGGGGGCCGGTGTGCTTCGGGGTCCGGGGGGCGGGAACCGCCGCGGAGGGCCCCGGCCGAGGCTCCGGCCCAGCGACGGGCTCCGCGACGGTCCCCACGGCGGGCTCCGCGGCGGATTCGGGGGCGGGCCCCGCGGGCTCCGCGACGGTCCCCACGACGGGCTCCGCGAAGGACTCGGGGGCGGGCCCCGCGGGCTCAGGGGCGGGCTCCGCGGCGGGCTCGGGGGTGGGCCACGGCACAGGCGCAGCCGCGGGCACGGATGCGGGCCGCTCCCACGCCGGAGCCGCCGACGGCTGCGCGGGAGCGTCGTGCGGCGTCCCCGCCCGTACCTCGCCCAGCAGCCGCAGGAAGGTGGGCTCGTCGACGACCGGGACGCCCTCGGTCAGCGCCCGGCGGGCCTTCGCCGAGCCGGTGGCGCTGTCATTGGTGACCAGGACGCTGGTGTGCCTGCTGACCGAGCCCATGACGTTCAGCCCGGCGGCCACCGCGCGGGCCACCAGCTCCGCCCGCTCGGTGTCGGTGTCGCCGGTGACGGCCACCTTCATGCCCTGCACCAGCGGCCCGCCGGGCGCGGCCCGGCCGGGATTGCGGTAGGCGCACGGCGACTTGGCCGGCTGTGGGGTGAACTGCGCGTCCTGCCTGGGCGGGCACGGCACCAGCGGCAGCGGTACGTCCAGTTGCGCGGCCCCCGCCAGGGACGCCCGCAGGATGCCGGCCAGCGTCCGGGTGTCGTCCAGCGCGTCGTGCGCGCGGAGCTGCGGTACGCCGTAGTGGGCGGCCAGCGTGCCCAGCTTGAGGTCGGCGGTGGGCGGGTCCAGCTGCCGGTTGAGGGACAGGGTGCACAGCCGCCGGGCGACGGGCAGCGAAAGCCCGGCCCTGGTGAACTCGTGCGCCAGGAAGTCGTAGTCGAACTGGGCGTTGTGCGCGACCATCACCCGGCCCTGGAGCATCGCCCCGAGCTGCCCCGCGACCTGCCCGAAGGCCGGTGCCCCGCGCAGCCGTTCCCGGGTCAGGCCGTGGATGTCGACCCGCCCGGGGTCGCAGCCGGGGTCGAGCAGCGTGGCGAACTCGCCCGTCTGCCCACCGTCCGGGCCGAGCGTGATCACCGCGACCGACAGCACCCGGTCCCTGCGGGCCGTCAGCCCCGACGTCTCGACGTCCACCAGGGCCCAGTCGTGGGCGTAGTCCGGCAGATCCGGTAGGCGGTGGATGCCGAGAGGTGAGGAAGGGGTGAAGGTCATGAGGAGAAGGATGGGGCGACGAGGCAGTCACCCTCAAGCGGAATGGCGATTTGTCCTACTTGTTCGGTCGCCCCGTCGAGCCCCGCACCACCAGCTCCGCCGCAACCGTCTCCACCGCCCCGGGCCCGGCCGGCTGCTCCGCCGACGTCGCCAGCTGACCGGCCCGTGCCCCCGCCTCGTACAGCGGCAGTCGTACGGTCGTGAGCGCCGGCACCGTGTCCGTCGCCGACGGGAGATCGTCGAAGCCGGCGACCGAGAGGTCTGCGGGGACGCGCAGGCCGCGTGCGCGTGCGGCGGCGCAGACGCCGAGGGCGATGGTGTCGTTGGCGGCGACGACCGCCGTCAGGTCCGGTGCTGCGGCGAGGAGTTCGGGAAGGGCCGCGTGGCCCGAGGCGCGGTCGTACGGGCCGTGGAGGGTGAGCGCGGGGTCGTACCGGACGCCCGCTCCGCGCAGGGCCTCGCGGTGGCCCTCCAGTCGGTGGCGGGTCGTGGTGCGCTCGGCGGGGCCCGCGACGTAGCCGATGCGGGTGTGGCCGAGGGCCAGGAGGTGCTCGGTGAGGCGGCGGGCGCCGGCGCGGTTGGCGAAGGAGAGGGTGGCGGTGACGGCGGCGTCCTGCGGGGCGGGGAGCGCGGGCCGGCCGCACAGCACGATGCGGGTGCCCGCCGCCGCCAGCTTCGTCAGCTTCGCGGCCACCGCCGCCGAGTGCTCGGCGTCCTCGATCGCGCCGCCGGTGAGGATCACGGCGGCTGCGCGCTGGCGCTGGAGGAGGGTGAGGTAGGTGAGCTCGCGCGCGGGGGAGCCGCCCGTGTTGCAGACGACGGCCAGTTTCTCGCCGCCCGTGCGCGCCGTCCCGTCCGGGCCGCCGATCCGGGACTGGGCGGCCCCGGCCATGATCCCGAAGAACGGGTCCGCGATGTCGTTGACCAGGATGCCGACCAGGTCGGACGTGGCGGCGGCCAGCGCGCTCGCCGGGCCGTTCACCACGTAGTCCAGGTCGGCGACCGCACGCAGCACGCGGGCGCGGGTCGCCTCCGCCACCGGGTAATTGCCGTTCAGGACACGGGAAACCGTGGCCGGGGACACCTGGGCGCGGTGCGCCACGTCCGCCAACGTCACTGTCATGCGTGCGTCCCCGTCACTGCCATGTGGCTGCCCTCATCCGTCCTCGTCCGGTCTGCCGCCGGGGCTTGTCGCACCGCCGTGCACAGGTTAGCTTCTTGGCTCGTAGCGTATAGAAAGCGCTTTCTAAATGCGTACGAGACGTACATCGGGCTGTACGAAGGGGACTGACGTGACACGCAAGACGGTGCGGATCGCCATGAACGGCGTCACCGGACGGATGGGGTACCGCCAGCACCTCGTACGCTCCATACTCGCGATCCGCGAGCAGGGCGGCCTCGACCTCGGCAACGGCGACGTCCTGTGGCCCGAGCCGGTCCTGGTCGGCCGGCGCGAGCACGCGCTGCGCTCCATGGCGGCCGAGCACGGCATCGAGGAGTGGTCCACCGACCTGGCGGCCGTCCTCGCCGACGAGAGCGTCGACATCTACTTCGACGCCCAGGTCACCTCCGCCCGCGAAGAGGCCCTCCGGCAGGCCATCGCCGCCGGGAAGCACCTCTACACCGAGAAGCCCACCGCCACCGGCGTCGAAGGCGCCCTCGAACTGGCCCGCCTCGCCCGCGCCGCCGGCATCAAGCACGGCGTCGTCCAGGACAAGATCTTCCTCCCCGGACTGCTCAAGCTGAAGCGCCTCGTCGAGGGCGGCTTCTTCGGTGAAATCCTCTCCGTCCGGGGCGAGTTCGGCTACTGGGTCTTCGAGGGCGACTGGCAGGACGCGCAGCGCCCGTCCTGGAACTACCGGGCCGAGGACGGCGGCGGCATCGTCGTCGACATGTTCCCGCACTGGGAGTACGTCCTGCACGAGCTGTTCGGCCGCGTCACCACCGTCACCGCACACGTCGCCACGCACGTCCCGAGGCGCTGGGACGAGCACGCCAAGCCCTACCCGGCCACCGCCGACGACTCCGCCTACGGCATCTTCCAGCTGGAGAGCGGCGCCGTCGCCCAGATCAACTCCTCCTGGGCGGTCCGCGTCCACCGCGACGAACTGGTCGAGTTCCAGGTCGACGGCACCCACGGCTCCGCCGTCGCCGGACTGCGCGTCTGCCGCGTCCAGCACCGCTCCGCCACCCCCAAGCCGGTCTGGAACCCCGACCTCCCGGTCACCGAACCCTTCCGCGACCAGTGGCAGGACGTCCCCGACAACGCCGTCTTCGACAACGGCTTCAAGGCCCAGTGGGAGCTCTTCCTGCGCCACGTCGTCCTCGACGAGCCCTACGCCTGGGACCTCCTCGCGGGCGCACGGGGCGTCCAGCTCGCCGAGCTGGGCCTCAAATCGTCCGCGGACGGGCGCCGTTACGACGTCCCGGAGCTTTCGCTGTGAGCGCGCTGACACTTCCCGCCGCCGGTGGGGGCACGTTCTCGTACGCGCCGCGCAGCGAACCGTCCTCGTACGTGCCGGGTGGCGCCCCGCTCGTCTCCCGTACGGTCTTCTCCGCCGCCCACGTCGTCGCCGACCCGTACGCCGACACGTCACCCGACCAGGCCGCGGCCGTCGACTGGGACTCCACCCTCGCCTTCCGCCGCCACCTGTGGTCGCACGGGCTCGGGGTCGCCGAGGCCATGGACACCGCACAGCGCGGCATGGGTCTCGACTGGGCGGGCGCGGCCGAGCTGATCCGCCGCTCGGCCGCCGAGGCGAAGTCGGTCGGCGGCGCGATCGCCTGCGGAGTGGGTACGGACCAACTCCCGCCCGGCACGCACGACATGGCGACCGTCACGGCTGCGTACGAGGAGCAGCTCGCCCTCGTCGAGGCGTCCGGCGCCCAGGCCGTCCTGATGGCCTCGCGCGCCCTGGCCGCCGCTGCGACCGGCCCCGAGGACTACCTCGCCACGTACGGCCATCTGCTCCGGCAGGCGGGCGAGCCCGTGATCCTGCACTGGCTGGGACCGATGTTCGACCCGGCACTGGAGGGGTACTGGGGGTCCGCCGACCTGGACGCCGCGACCGAGACCTTCCTCCAGGTCCTCGCCGCCCACCCCGACAAGATCGACGGCATCAAGGTGTCGTTGCTGGACGCCCGGCGCGAGGTGGACCTGCGCCGCCGCCTGCCGGACGGCGTCCGCTGCTACACCGGCGACGACTTCCACTACCCCGAACTGATCGCGGGCGACGAACACGGCTTCTCCCACGCACTGTTGGGAATCTTCGACCCGCTCGGACCACTGGCCGCCCACGCGGTCCGCGTCCTCGACACGGGCGACACGGAGGGCTTCCGGGGGCTCCTCGACCCGACGGTCGAGCTGTCCCGGCACCTGTTCCGGACGCCGACCCGGTTCTACAAGACGGGGGTCGTCCTCCTCGCCTGGCTGGCCGGCCACCAGTCGCACTTCACCATGGTCGGCGGCCTCCAATCGGCGCGCTCGCTGCCGCACCTGGCGCGGGCCTACCAACTGGCGGACGGAACAGGCCTGTTCCCCGACCCCGAACTCGCGGCGACCCGTATGCGGGCGCTGCTGACCGTGCACGGAGTGGCCCAGTGACCGCCGACCTCGCCCGCCTGAGCATCAACCAGGAGACCCTCAAGCAATGGTCTCTGGAGGAACTCGCCGAGGGGTGCGCGGCAGCGGGCATCGGCTCGGTCGGCCTCTGGCGGGCGCCCGTCCAGGAGTACGGGGCCGAGCGCGCGGCCAAGCTGATGCGCGACGCCGGACTCACGGTCACGAGCCTGTGCCGGGGCGGCTTCTTCACCGCCGTCGACGAGGCCGAACGGGCCCGTGCGCTCGACGACAACCGGGCCGCGATCGACGAGGCGGCCACCCTCGGCACCGACACCCTGGTCCTCGTGTCGGGCGGACTCCCGCCCGGCAGCCGCGACTTGGCGGGCGCTCGCGAACGTATCGCCGACGCGCTCGCCGCCCTCGGCCCGTACGCCTTCGCACGAGGCGTCCGCCTCGCCATCGAGCCGCTGCACCCGATGTTCGCGTCCGACCGGTGCGTGGTGTCGACCCTGGGCCAGGCCCTCGACCTGGCCGAACGCTTCCCCGCCTCGCAGGTGGGCGTCGTCGTCGACACCTACCACGTCTGGTGGGACGACCTCGCGCCCGCGCACATCGCGCGCGCGGGGGCCACCGGCCGCATCCACTCCTTCCAGGTCGCGGACTGGATCACGCCGCTCCCGGCCGGAGTGCTGCTGGGACGCGGCCAGTTGGGCGACGGAAGCATCGACATGCGGAGCTTCCGGGAACAGGTCGACGCGACCGGCTTCACCGGCCCGATCGAGGTCGAGATCTTCAACGAGGACCTGTGGGCCAGGGACGGCGCGGAGGCCCTGGCGGAGGTGGCGGAACGCTACCGGGAGCACGTGCTCTGAACCCTTTGCGGCCGGGGTGCTTCGGCCGCTCGGGGTGCGCTCACACGTGGCCGAGGATGGCCAGCAGTGCGGCGCACTCGGCGAGGGCCTGGGTGGCCAGCGCCACCTGCCGCACCCGCACGGCCGACGCGGCCAGGGCCACGACGAGCGCCACGGCCCCGACGCCGAGACTCCACCCGAACATCCACTCGGGCAGCCCGGTCGCGCACTGCTCCCCGTACGTCAGACATCGCGAGGCCCGCTCCGAGGTCAGCGTGAGCACACCGACCAGCACGGCCGCCGGCACGAAGATGAAAGCGGCGAAGGCGGCCCAGAACCGCGTGCGGTCCTTCGGCAGTACGTCAGGGAACGGCAGGGCGGGACCGGAGAGGGAGCCGGGGGTCTTCATGCCCCCATCCCACGCGAACCGGCGCCGCCGCACAGCCGCCCAGGTACTCAGATCCCGGCCGCCACGTACTCAGCCGCCACGTACCCGGCCGGCAGGCGGATCCAGCCCTGCCGGCCGGGTCCGCCCTGCCTGCGGAGTCGTTCCGCCCTGTCGAGTCGTGGCGCCCGGTGGGGGGGGGGGCGTGGTTGCGCGGCCCCCGCCCGGGCCCCCCCCGGCACCCCGCCCCCCCCCCCGGCCACCCCCGCCCCCCCCGGGGGGCCCGCCCGGCCGCC
>NZ_JBSGZD010000187.1:0-15661 GCF_053610825.1 Streptomyces sp. NPDC054863
GCCGGGCTCCGGCTCCGTTTCCGGTTCCGCTGGTGGTGATGGCTGCCCCAGGGTGCGGCGCAGGTGCAGGGCGTACGCGAGCAGGATCACTCCGGCCGCGAGGCTCAGCGGGGCTGCGACGAAGTAGCGGCGGAGGAGGAAGCCGCGGTCGAGCACGCTCAGCAGGCCTCCGCCCGCCAGCAGCAGGCCCGCCGAGGCGAGGACGGGAAGCAGGAGACGCAGCACGTGGGGCCGGGCGCCTGCGGCGAGGCGGGTGCGGAGCAGCTCGTGGCCCCAGAAGGCGAGGAGGCCGCCGGCGGCGGTGACGACCATGGGAGTGAACATGGCGTCCACGCTGATGACCAGGTAGTCGGTGGTGCCCAGACCGAGGGTGGTGGAGTTGACGCCGAAGTACGCGTAGAAGAAGGACGCCTGGTTCAGGCCGAAGTAGTAGAGAAGCGCCGTGACGAAGCTGGTCGGAGCAATGACAGCACCGAAGAGCGCGGCGAACCGGTGAATTCCGGAGTCGGGGGCGGCGGGCGGCTGGGCGGGGTCGTCGGGCGGTGCTCCCGTCGCCGTCATGGGGCGGGTGACCCCGAGGCGCCGGAGCCGGCGGTTCCCGGCGGAGGAGTGGTCGTACCGCCGACGGCACCTCCGCCGCCGACATCGCCCCCACCGCCCACGTCTCCGCCACCGTTGCCCTGGCTCGTGCCCGGCGAGGACGGGGACGGGGGAAGAGGGGTAGGGGTAGGGGTGGGCGAGGGCGAGGGCGGACAGGGAGCCTTCACTTGGACTCGAACGACATCACCCCGGTAGAAGGGAACCCGCTCGGCCACCACGCCTATGAATCCGCAGTCGGGGTAGTCCTCGCGGGGCACCGGTGTACGCACGAGCCGCACGCAGACGGTGTTGTCACCGCACTGCGGGCGGAAGTGGTCCTCCAGGAACTCCCACCGGCCCCGGCCTCCGGGATCGTCCCCCAGGGTCGACATGACGGCCAGGTTGATCTCCGGAATGTTCATCGGCGACCCCGGCACCTTCGGCCCTCCGCCGCCTCCGGGGTTGCCCCCGCTCGCGCTCCCTCCGCCGGTCGAAGCCGTCCCTCCGGACACGCCGGACCCGCCCGTACTGCTGGACCCGCCCGTGCTGCTGGACCCGCCCGTGCTGCCGGACCCGCTCGACCCACCCGTACCGCCGGTCCCACTTGACCCGCCCGTACTGCCTGACCCGCCCGAGGCGCCCCCCGTCAGCCCGCCCGTGATTCCCGGCGCCCCCGCCTCACCGCCGGAGGAGCCGGATTCGCCGCCGTTGCACGCCACCACCGCGGCACACGCGCACGCCATCACCGCGACCGGGCGCAGAACCCGCCGCCATTCCGTCCCAGCTTTCATGTCAACTCCCCCTGGAGCGCCTCTACTTGGGAGATTGGCACTTGATCCGTCCCCGGTCGAGCGACCGGACCGGTCAGGATTCGAGAAGCGCAGGGCACCCCGGCCGCACTAGCGTGACCTGCATGGACGCCGGCGGAAAACCGTGGAAGCGGGCCGCACGACAGAGGGAGACACCATGAGCAAGGCCACGAGGACACCGACCGGCCCCGGTACCGCCCGCAGCCACGACCTGATCCGCGTGCACGGCGCACGCGTGAACAACCTCAAGGACGTCAGCATCGACATCCCGAAGCGCAAGCTGACGGTGTTCACCGGCGTCTCGGGCTCGGGCAAGAGCTCGCTGGTGTTCGACACGGTCGCCGCCGAGTCGCAGCGGCTGATCAACGAGACGTACAGCGCCTTCGTGCAGGGCTTCATGCCGACGCTGGCGCGCCCCGAGGTCGACGTGCTCGAAGGGCTGACGACCGCGATCATCGTCGACCAGCAGCGGCTGGGCTCCGACCCCCGCTCCACGGTCGGCACCGCGACGGACGCCAATGCGATGCTGCGGATCCTCTTCAGCCGGCTCGGGAAGCCGCACATCGGCTCGCCCGGCGCGTTCGCCTTCAACGTCGCCTCGGTCCACGCGAGCGGTGCGATCACCGTCGAGCGCGGCAACAAGAAGACGGTGAAGGCGACCTTCAACCGCACCGGCGGCATGTGCACGCGCTGCGAGGGCCGGGGCTCGGTCTCCGACATCGACCTCACGCAGCTCTACGACGACTCCAAGTCGCTCTCCGAGGGCGCGTTCACCATCCCCGGCTGGAAGTCCGACAGCTTCTGGACCGTACGGGTCTACGCCGAGTCGGGCCTGCTCGACCCGGACAAGCCGATCGCCAAGTTCACCAAGCGGGAGATGGAGAACTTCCTCCACCACGAGCCGGTCAAGGTGAAGGTCGACGGCGTGAACCTCACCTACGAGGGGCTCATCCCCAAGATCCAGAAGTCGTTCCTGTCCAAGGACCGCGAGTCGATGCAGCCGCACATCCGGGAGTTCGTGGACCGGGCGGTCGCCTTCGCCACCTGCCCCGAGTGCGACGGCACCCGGCTGAGCGAGCTGGCCAGGTCGTCCAAGATCAAGAAGCTCAGCATCGCCGACGCCTGTGCGATGGAGATCAGGGACCTGGCCGAGTGGGTGCGCGGCCTGAAGTCGCCTTCCGTCGCCCCGCTGCTCACCGCGCTGCAGGACGCCCTCGACTCGTTCGTGGAGATCGGCCTCGGCTACCTCTCGCTCGACCGGGCGTCGGGCACCCTGTCGGGCGGCGAGGCACAGCGCGTGAAGATGGTCCGCCACCTCGGTTCCGCGCTCACCGACGTCACGTACGTCTTCGACGAGCCCACCATCGGCCTGCACCCGCACGACATCGACCGGATGAACAACCTGCTGCTCCGGCTGCGGGACAAGGGCAACACGGTCCTCGTCGTGGAGCACAAGCCGGAGACGATCCGGATCGCCGACCACGTCGTCGACCTCGGCCCGGGCGCCGGTACGGCGGGCGGCACGGTCTGCTTCGAGGGCACCGTGGAGGGGCTGCGGACCAGCGGCACCGTCACCGGCCGCCACTTCGACGACCGGTCCACACCGAAGGAGGCGGTACGGGGGCACGACGGCGTGCTGGAGATCCGCGGCGCGGACGCCAACAACCTCCAGGACGTCGACGTCGACATCCCGCTCGGGGTGCTCTGCGTGATCACGGGTGTGGCGGGCTCCGGCAAGAGCTCCCTCGTCCACGGCTCGCTCCCCAAGGGCGAGGACGTGGTCTCCATCGACCAGGGTGCGATCCGTGGCTCGCGGCGCAGCAATCCGGCGACGTACACCGGGCTGCTCGAACCGATCCGCAAGGCGTTCGCGAAGGCCAACGGGGTGAAGCCGGCCCTGTTCAGCGCCAACTCCGAGGGCGCCTGCCCGAACTGCAACGGCGCGGGCGTCATCTACACCGACCTGGGGATGATGGCCGGTGTCTCCTCCCCCTGCGAGGAGTGCGAGGGCAAGCGGTTCCAGGCCTCGGTACTCGAATACCGCTTCGGCGGCCGTGACATCAGCGAGGTGCTCGCGATGTCGGTGACGGAGGCGGCTGAGTTCTTCGCCTCCGGCGAGGCCCACCTCCCCGCCGCGCACCGCATCCTCACCCGCCTCGCCGACGTCGGACTCGGCTACCTCAGCCTCGGCCAGCCGCTCACCACACTGTCCGGCGGCGAGCGGCAGCGCCTCAAGCTGGCCACCCACATGTCCGAGAAGGGCGGCATCTACATCCTCGACGAGCCGACCACCGGCCTCCACCTCGCGGACGTCGAGCAACTCCTCGGTCTGCTCGACCGGTTGGTCGACTCGGGCAAGTCGGTCATCGTCGTCGAGCACCACCAGGCGGTCATGGCCCACGCCGACTGGATCATCGACCTCGGCCCGGGCGCGGGCCACGACGGCGGCCGGATCGTCTTCGAGGGCACCCCGTCCGACCTCGTCGCCTCCCGCTCGACCCTCACGGGCGAGCACTTGGCGGAGTACGTCGGCAGCTGAACGGGGCGCCCCTTCAAGGGGCACCCCTTCAGGGGCGCGGGAAACTGCGCGACCAGCCCCCCACGCACCCGCACGAAACTCCCCACCCCCCTGTCAGCGTGCGCGCAGCTCCCGCAACGCCCTCTTCAGAGCCGGGTCACGGAGATTCACCAAGTCCGCCTCGGCGAAGACCGGTTCGGGATGGGTGGGCGGAATCCCGGCGCCGTCGTAGGTCTTGCCGTCCCCGTCGAGGAACTTCTCGTTGGGGACGGTCAGGGTCCAGCCGTTCGGCAGGGTGCGCGGCATGGCGTCGGAGAAGACTCCCTGAGTGGGTTCGCCGATCCGGATCGGCGCGGGCGTGCGGCCGATGAGGGACTGGGCGAAGGACTCTCCGGCACTGATGGTCAGCGGACCGCCGAGTACGGCGACAGGTCCTGTGAAGCGAGGGCCCGCCGCAGGCCGGACCCGGATCGGCTGCGGAGGCGTCCAACTCTCCGCATTGTCGGGGTCGTTGCGTGCGACCTTGGTGTACGCGGTGTACGCACGGTCCGTCAGCCGACCCGCGATCTTGATGCCCAGCGCGTCGGCGCCGCCCCCGTTGAGACGGAGGTCGACGACCAGGCCGCGCATGGCCCGCACCCGCTTCTCGGTGAAGACGGCGGCCAGCGCCCGGTCCAGGATCGCGGCGTCCGCGTCGGGACCGACCGGTCCGCCCTTGCCCCCGTACCCCGCGAAGATCGTGACGCGGAGGTATCCGGTGCCGCGCCCCAGGTCCGCGTACTGGATCTGGCCGTCCGCGAACTCTTCCACCTTGGCGGGCAGTTGAGCGCGCGTCACGGCCCCCACCCGCTCCCGGTACTTCTCGTCGCCGAAGAAGGTGCCGGGACGGACATTGAGGGTGTGCTTGCCCTCGGGGGTGCGGAGCTGGGTGTGCATGTCGTGCAGCGGCTCGATCATCGCGCTCAGGATCTCGAAGAGCCGCTCGTCGCTCGTGTCGGAGTTCACCTGGGGGCGGTACTTGGCCCGCATCGCGTCCCAGTCGACGCCCTTGGCGCGGAAGAAGGGATAGTTCTCGCGGAGGGTCGACCAGAACACGTCGAAGGTGTGCACCTTGTCGACGGCCGAGGCCGGCGCACAGTCGGCGGGCAGTGCGGCGACCCGCTCCAGGCGCCACTCCCCCACCGAACCGGCAGGCGCGAGACGGGCCTTGTCGGCTCCCGCCGTACGGAGCGTCAGCCAGCGCACTCCGTCCCCGTCACGGAACGGCACGCCGTCCTTTCCGGGAGCACCCTTCCCCGCACTCAGCCGCAGCTTCCCCGGCAGGCACCCCGCGGCGGAGAACTCATAGCTCTGCAACTTCCCCTGACTTACCGTCAGGTACTGCCGATAGCCGTCACTCCGCCAGACCCCGTCGAGCGCCGCACCCGCACCCGCAGCACCACCGGCCGCCGGCCGCGCGTCCTGCGCCGCGGCACCCGGTGGCACGACCACCAGCGCCGCCGCGGCTGCCGCGGTCGCCACGGCGACCGCACCCCACTTGGTGGCCGTACGTGCTCCCGGTCGCCCCGTGTTCCCGAACATTCGCCGCACCCCGTCCATGCATACTTCCCGGAACTCTCGTCCCGACCACCCTCCCGCGCCACGACCAACCCCCACCAGCCGATCACCCCCACCCCTGGGCGGGGGCTTCCCCCACCCTCAACCCTGGTGCCACCCGTCACCTCGGGCCTCCGGCACTCTCACCCGCAGTCGGCACGGTCGGCGTGGCGGACACGGTGGGCACGGTCGGCGGGCCGGACACGGTGGGCACCGTCGGCGGGCCGGACACAGCGGAGCAGGCGGCGACGAAGCGGTCGATGTTTCCCTCGCCCAGCGTCGCCTCATGGCCACGCAGCCGCCAACGACCCTTGCATTCCGTCTCGGTGGGGCCCGCCAGCCCAGGCTCGACGCCTGCCTCGATCTTCGCTCCGCGGAGCTGCTCGCCCTCCGAGCGCCCCTTGCTCTCGGCCCTGAGCTGCAGCACGTCGACCCGGTCGGGGTTGCCCAGCTCGGACCTCCCCGTCGGCTCCCGGGTGCCGTCGTACCCCGAGGTGTCCACCGCGCACCCCACCAGCACACACACCATCAGCACCCACACCGCCGGCGCCCACACCCCCACCGGCAGGGCCGCACCGGCCCGCCGCTTCTTCCCCCGTGTCCCCATGGAGGGGAAGGTAGCAGGGGTGCACCGCTCGTCCCCACGGGTTCCCTCCCTCTTCCACTAATCTTCAACAGAGCCCGAACGGAGAGGAGTTGGCGTGCCAGGTCCCGGTTGCACGCGCACGCGTTGACGTCGTAGGTCGCGATCGACCCGTCATCGCGTGCTGCCTTCGAGTTGCGGCACAGCGAGCCTTTCCACGCGCCCCTGTTCCGTCTGCGCACCTGACCGTGCGACGGGCCGACGGGCGGCGCCGCTCTGCGCAACTCCGGGGAGTCCCGTGCCGCCCGTACCTCACCCTCCTTCCGCACCGCCCGCCCCGTGGTGGCGGGACGCCGACTTCCGCAGGCTCTGGCTCGGCCAGACCTTTTCCCAGCTCGGGGCGCATGCCAGCCAGGTGACTCTGCCGCTCGTGGCCGTGGTCGCGCTCGCTGCCGACGCCGGCCGGCTCGGCGTCCTGCGCGCGGTGGAACAGGCGCCGATCCTGCTGTTCTCGCTGTTCGCCGGGGCGTGGGTGGACCGTCGGCGGACCCGTGACGTGATGGTGTGGGCGGACTTCGGCCGCGCCCTCGCGCTGGCGTCGATTCCCGTCGCGTACGTGCTCGGCGGGCTCGGCCTCCCGCTGCTGCTGGTGGTCGCGTTCCTCGTCGGGGTGCTGTCCGTGTTCTTCGACGTGGCCTGCCAGGCCTCTCTCGTACGGCTGGTGGCACGCGGTGAGCTGGTGCGGTGCAACAGCGCGCTGGAAGGCAGCAGGTCCGCCGCGCAGACCGGTGGGCCGGCGCTCGGGGGTGTGCTGGTCTCGCTGCTGTCGGCGCCGGTGGCCAATGGAGTGGGGGCAGTGTTCTTCGCAGCGTCGTTCCTGTCGGTCCGACGCGTTCGCCGACGCGAGGAGATCGAGCAGACAGAGAAGACCAGCAAGGCCGGGGAGCCAGGGACACAGACGTCCGCCCGGAAGGAGCGCACCTCACCACGCCTCTGGCCACGCATACGCGAAGGACTGCACCTCGTCCGCGCGGACGCCCTGTTGAGGTCCGTAGGGGTGGCGTCTGCGCTCTACCAGTTCTCCTTCGCAGCCCTGATGACCGTCCTGCTGCTCTTCCTGCCGCGCGAACTGCACCTGTCCGGCACGGCCGTCGGCCTGGTGCTGGCAGCGGTCGGGCCGGGGGCCGTGCTCGGCTCACTGCTGGCCGCGAAGCTGCCCGGGCGGTGGGGGTACGGTCGGGTGATGGTGGGGGCGGCGCTGCTGGGCGACGGGGTGATGCTGTGCGTGCCCGCACTGCACGGTGCCGCCTGGACGACGGTCCTCGCCCTCATGGCGGTCAACTTCCTCTTCGGCATGGGCAGTCAGACGGTCAACGTCACCGCCATGGCCGTACGGCAGGCCCGCACACCGGTCCGGCTGCATGGCCGGGTCGTGGCGACGATCAACGTCGCCGGGATGGGGCTGACCCCGCTGGGCTCACTGCTCGGCGGCCAACTGGCGGAGTGCTGGGGACCGCGCACCGGCCTGCTGGTGACCGCGTCCGCACTCGCCCTCTCCCCGTTGTTCATGGCCCTGTCCCCCTTGCGCCGCCTGGGAAGGAGCCTCCCTGCCGCACGGCGCTGACAAATCACCACTGACAGATCACCACCGGCAGATCACCACCGGCAGATCACCCCGAGACGCCGAACAGCAGCGCCACCAGCGCGAGAAGCACCGCGAGCGCGCTCCCGAAGGCGACGCCACCACGGGAGAGGACCCCGGGCCAGGAGACGCCGTCCCAGCGCGCGAGAAGGGCGGCGACCACGCCCGTCAGCGCGGCCAGGAGGAGAGCGGCGAGCAGGGCGAGGGCCAGCACGAGGTAGTGCGAGGTGTGGGACATCAGGGAACTCCGTCGTCTCCGTCGGGTGGGTGTGTACGGAGACGAAGGTGGCCGAAGTCGCATACGGCGGCGTTCGGTTGAACCAGAATGAACGGGAACGAACGCGGTCCGCGAGGAGGAACGGCAGTTGACGACCGGTCAGGGTGAACACGCCGAGCAGAGCGCTGCGTTGGCGGAGCTGAAGGAGCGGTTGCGCACCCTGTGCACGCAACGCCACCTCACGATGGCCACGCTCCCCCGGCTGGCCGGACGGGGACGGACCACGGTCAGCCAGGCCCTGAACGGCACCACCGTCCCCAGCGAGTCGACGGTGGTGGCGCTCGCGGCTGCCCTGCGCGTGGAGGCGCTCCCGCTGCTGCGCCTGCGGGCGCGCGCCCTCCCGGCACCGGAGCCGAAATCGGTGCGGTCCACTGGGGCCGTCGTACAGCAGCGGGGGGAATCACCGGACCCCGAGGCCGAGTTCGAGGACTGCTACCGGCAGTACGTGGTGCACCGGTACGGCGAGTTGTCGGTGATCGGCCTGGATCTGTCCCGGCCGGAACGCTCCTGCTGGCCGCTGGACGCGGCCTACCTCAGCCTGGAGTTCGCCTCTCGGGCCTACGGAAGCGGCGGCCTCGACACCCACGCCGACGACAGCATGGCACTGCGGGTGGAGCGCGCCGAACAGGCCCTGGCAGGACGCCGCCGGACCCTGGTACGGGGGCTGGCCGGCGGCGGCAAGACCACGCTGCTGCAATGGCTCGCGGTGTCCACGGCGCGGCGCGAGCTGCCGCCCGAGTTGGCTCACCTCACGGACTGCGTGCCGTTCATGCTGCAGTTGCGGACCCTGGCACGTCGTCATGAACTTCCCTACCCGCAGGACTACTTGACCGCCGTGGGCTATCCCCGTGCGAACTGCCAGCCGGAGGGCTGGGCGGACCGGGTCATGCACGAGGGCCGTGCGCTGCTCCTCGTCGACGGCCTCGACGAAGTGCCGCAGCTGATGCGCGCGCAGACCCAGCAGTGGCTACGGAACCTGCTCGCGGCGTATCCGCAGGTCGCCTGCGTGGTCACCACCCGACCCTGGGCGGTCCGCGAGGGCTGGCTCGCGGGCTGCGACTTCACCGAACTGACCGTACGTCCGATGAGCACCCGGGACGTGGCGGTGTTCGTCACCCGCTGGCACCAGGCCGCCGGGCGGACCGCCACCGAGCACGAGCAGGCCGCTCTGGCCGCCCTGGAAGAACAGCTCAAGGACACCGTCCGCTCCCAGCGCGGCCTCGCCCTCCTCTCCAACACGCCGTTGCTGTGCGCCCTGGTCTGCGCACTGCACCGGGACCGGCGCGGCCATCTGCCGCACAGCCGGATGGAGTTGTACGAGGCGGCCCTGTCCATGCTGCTGCACCGCCGCGACCTCGAACGCGACATCGGGGCACCCGAGGGCCTCGTCCTCACCGAGCACCAGAGCATCCGGCTCCTCCAGCGGCTCGCCTACTGGCTCTTCCGCAACGACCGGGCCGAACTCGACCACGACACCGCCCTCGGCCTCGTCGCGGACGCGCTGCCCACCATGCCTCAGATCCAGCAGCAGGCCGACGCGAAAACGGTCCTCACCCATCTGCTCGCCCGCTCCGGACTACTGCGGCAACCGACCTGCGACACCATCGACTTCGTCCATCGCACCTTCCAGGACTATCTGGGCGCCCGGGCCGCCCTCGAAGCCCGCGACATCCCCCTCCTGGTCCGCAACGCGCACGAGACCCAGCGGGAGGACGTCCTGCGCATGGCGGTCGCACACGGCCGCCCCGACGAACGGGCCGCACTGCTGGAGCAGTTGATCACCAGGGGGGACGACTCCCCCCAGCACCGCACCCATCTGCATCTGCTGGCCACGGCCTGCCTGGAGCACGCGACCGAACTCGACCCCGTCGTCCGGGAGGAGGTCCAGCGGCGCGCGGCGGTTCTGCTGCCGCCCCGCCACTTCGACGAGGCCAAGGAGCTGGCGCGGGTGGGGCCGGTGATCCTCGACCTGCTTCCCGGCCCGGAGGGGCTGCTGGACGACGAGGCCGAAGCCGTCGTCCGCACCGCCGCCCTCGTCGGAGGCGATGCCGCCCTGACCGTACTGAAGAGGTTCCGGACCAGCACCAGTCGGCCCGTCCAAGGGGCCTTGAGCCTGTGGGACAACTTCGACCCCCTGGAGTACGCCCACGAGATCTTCGGCCACATGCCGGACCTTCCTCAGATACGGGTGGCCACAGCCGAACAACTGGCTGCGCTCCGGGCGTTGCGCCGTCGGCTGGACAGCGTGAGTTACAGCGGCTCGTTCACGGAACGTGAGATCGCCGACTCCGTGCCGCCGGAGCGTCTTCGGCGGCTTCAGGTCCTGGACAACCCGGCACTTCGGGAGCTGGACCCCCTGCGCTCCTGTACGGCGCTGGAATCGATCAGCATTTACCGCTGTCCGAATGTCAGGACCCTGAATCCGCTCGTCAGCGATGCCCTCACTGCCATCAGCCTCGACGACCGGGGAACGGGACTGATCGACGATCTCCCTCTCTTCACGGGACTGCGCACATTGACCGTCGACACCGACCGTCCGTACGAAGACCTCCGTGCCCTGCCCGTCGCGGCGGACCTGACCTACCTCTCCCTGGGGCAGGCCCTCAGCCTGAGCCTCAACTCCCTCGCAGGAATATCCCGTTGGCCACGGATCGCCAGCGTCATGCTGTGGAACCGGGTGGAGGACTGTTCGGAACTGGGGGAGCTGTCGCACCTCAGCAGCCTCTCGCTGCTGTCCGAGACCTGCCTGCCCCCGGTCGTCCGGCCGGGGCCCCTCACACTCGTCCGGAAACTGTGGCTGACCGTCCGGCTGGCAGACGTAGACCTCGCCCTGATCCCGGAAACATTCCCCGAGCTGGAGGAGCTGACCGTCAACTGCCTCCGCGAGCACCAGTGGATCGACCTCGTCCCGCTCCTCGGCATGCCGGCCCTGACCCGTATCCGGCTCCTCAACGCAGCCGAGGTCACCGGCGCGGACCGGTTCCCACCCGGCACCGTCGTCCGGACTCCTCGCCCCCGCTGACCTCAGCGGTACGAGATCACTCCGCGAACACCCGCCCCGCCACCAGCTCCGACCTGATCAGCTCCAGCAGCCGCCCCATCCAGTTGCGCCCGCTCTCCGGAGCGTCTCTCCAGTACGGAGAGTCCGAGCGGCCGGTGTAACTGATCCTGCTGTCGCCGGTGGCGAGGAGGTACGCGGCGAGAGCGGGGTGCTGGTCGAACTTCGCACGCAGCAGGCCGCTCATGACGGCGAGCCGCAGGTCCGCCCAGTCCGCCCGCCGCTGTGCCCGGCCGCCCCGCTCGTGCGCCTCGTCGGCGCTCGGCGCGTCCCGGATCCCGTCGTGCTCGGCGGGATCGGCCGCCGACAGCGCCCAGTAGCCGTGGAGCACGGAGGGATACGTCTCCCCCGCGAAGACCACCTGCGCCGCGTACTCATTGCGCAGTACGAACGGGCCGGTGGTCTCGGGCCACCCCCGCGAATAGGCGACCTCGCGCAGGGTGAGCGCCGCGCGGCCGGTCCCGGTGGGATCGTCGGCGTGCTGTACGGCGCGCTGCTCCCACTGCGCCTCGGCGCCCTGCTCCCCGCGGCGGAAGTACTCCAGGACCTCCTGGTGCATCGCGGCCGTCACCACGGGACCGTCCCCGTCGACGGCCGTCCCGATGTCGGTGAACAGGATCCGCAGCGGCCGGTCCTGGCGGTCCATGTCGCCGATGCAGTAGATGCGTTGGTGCGGCGGCACCGCGAGGTAGGCGGCGCGGAGGAGGGAGCGGTGGTGTGCGTCCGGTTCCCGCTGGAAGCGTTGAACGGCGTCCCGGAGCCGCTCCCCGCTGGTGGGCCTGCCGTTCAACTCCTCTACCCTGTCGGCGACTTCGAGGAGGAACCCCTCGGGAGTCAGCGGCTCGCCGTTCCGGGAGAGCCATTTCGACGGCTCGTCGGGCAGTTCTGGCCTGCCGGGCAGTTCTGGCCTGCCGGGATCCCTCGCCGCGATCCAGCCCGACTCCAGCAGCTCCGCCAGGCCCTGCAGATCGGTCCAGTCGTCACAGCTGACCGCCCCGTCGGCGAAGACGATCAGATCGTCGAGGTAGTACCGGTCGTCCCATTGACTCTGCCGCCAGACGTGGCACCAGGCCCCGTCGATCTTCTCTCCGCCCACTGTCCGATACGTCGGTCCCCGCCATGTCATGGGTGCACGCTACGGCAGCCGGGGGCCGCCCGGATCGCCAATCGAACGAACGTACGAATATTGGGTTAGAGTGATGACGAGGTCTAGACGAGACGGACTACGCAGAGGGGGGTTATGGGAACCAGGAGGTGTGTATGTCGTTTACGCATCTCCGTGCAGCGAGTGGCTACTCGCTGCGCTACGGGGCCAGCCACCCGCACGCACTGGCGGAGCGGGCCGCCGAGCGGGGTCTCGATGCCCTGGCGCTGACCGACCGGGACTCGCTCGCGGGCTCGGTGCGCTTCGCCAAGGCATGCGCGCGGGCCGGGGTCCGGCCGCTGTTCGGTGTCGACCTGGCGGTACCTGGCGTACCCGCGCCCGGGGCGGCATCCGCAGGCACGTCCGCCCTGCCCCCGTCCGGGACCGCGCCGACGGGCCGGCAGCGGACCCCTGCCAGAGGCGGTGCATTCGTGACGGAGGCACCGCTGCGCGCGGTGTTCCTGGCCCGCAATCCGGACGGCTGGGCCGAGCTGTGCCGGCTCGTGTCGAAGGGATCGGACCAGGGGGTCACCTGGGACGACCTGGACTGCCCGGACGACGACGTGTTCGTGCTCCTCGGGGCTGATTCCGAGGTGGGACAGGCCCTGGTGTCGGGACGCCCCGACCGGGCCGCGGCACTGCTCGGTCCGTGGCGCGAGCGGTTCGGCCGGTCACTGCGCCTTGAGGTGTCCTGCCACGGGCGGCCCGGCACCGGCCCCGGATCGCTGCGTCTCGCCGCACGACTGGCGGGATTCGCCGCCGAGCAGCAGGTGACGGCAGTGGTGACCAATGCCGTGCGCTACGCCGACCCGCAGCAGGGCGAGGTCGCCGACATTCTCGACTCCGCCCGACTGCTGGTGCCCATCGACACCCGGGACGCGTCCCGCCTGGACAGCGGACAGCGCTGGCTGAAGGACGCGGGCGAGATGGAGCGGATCGCCGGGCGGATCGCCGAGGCGGTGGGCGGACGGGGCGCGGAGGCACGGCGGCTGCTCGCGGCGACCGAGGAGACGGCGGCGGCCTGCGCGGTCGATCCGGGCGAGGCGTTCGGCCTGGGGCGGATGAATCTTCCCGAGCCCGAACTGGTGGGCGCGCGCGCCGAGTTGGCCGACCGAGTCCTCGCCGACCGGTGCGCGGCGGGCATGCTGGGCCGCGGCTACCACCGGGAGGGCCGGCGGTGGGACAGGCTTGAGGACGAGCTGAGGATCATCGCCGGGCACGGCTTCGCCGGGTACTTCCTGACCGTCGCCGAGGTGGCGGCGCAGGCCCAGCGGCTCGGCATCCGGGTCGCGGCCCGCGGCTCGGGCGTGGGCTCGCTGGTCACGCACCTGCTGGGGATCAGCCCGGTCGACCCGGTGGCGCACGGCCTGCTCATGGAGCGGTTCCTGTCCGCGCGGCGCTCGGCGCTGCCCGACATCGACCTGGACGTGGAGTCGGCGCGGCGTCTGGAGGTGTACCAGGCGGTACGGGAGCGGTTCGGCGCCGACCGGGTGGCGACGCTCGCGGTCTACAAGACGTACCGGGCGCGCGGGGCGATCGAGGACGTGGCGCGGGCCCGGGGCACGGCCCCCGACGAGGCTGCCCGCCTCGCCAAGGCGTTTCCGCACATCCGGGCGAAGGACGTACGGGCGGCCCTCGCCGAGCTGCCGGAGCTGCGCGAGGTCGCGGCGCAGGACCACGGCCGGCTGTGGGAACTGGTGGAGGCACTGGACGGGCTGCCGCACGAGGCGGCGATGCACCCCTGCGGTCTCCTCGTCTCCAACGCCGGGCTGCTGCGGCGCACCCCGGTGGCGCCGACCACCGTCGAGAACATCGCCATGTCCCAGTTCGACAAGGAGGACATCGAGGACACCGGACATCCGAAGATCGACGTCATCGGCGTACGCATGCAGTCGGCACTCGCGCACGCGACCGCCGAGATCGAACGCGTCACCGGCGAGCCCCTCGACCTGGACGACCCCGCCCAGGTGCCGCCGGACGACTCCGCCACGTACGACCTGATCACGTCCGGGGACACCCTGGGCACCTTCCAGCTGGAGAGTCCGGGCCAGCGCGAGCTGGTGCAGAACCTGAGGCCGCGGTCGTTCGGCGATCTGGCCCTCGACATCAGTCTGTTCCGGCCGGGGCCGGTGGCCGCCAACATGGTGGCTCCGTTGATCGAGGCCCGCGACAACCGGAAGCGGACCCGTTACCCGCACCCGGATCTGAAGCCGATCCTTCAGGAGACCGAGGGGCAGGTGGTCTTCCACGAGCAGGTCATCTCGATCATGGCGACGATGACCGGCTGCGACCGGGGCATGGCGGACGAGGCGCGCCGCGCCCTGTCCTCCCCCGAGCGGCAGGGCCGGGTCCGGGCCTGGTTCGCCGACCAGGCCCGCAGGCGCGGCTACCCGGTACAGGCCGTGCGGGACGTGTGGGACATCCTGGAAGGCTTCGGCAGCTTCGGCTTCGCCAAGGCGCACGCCGCCGCCTTCGCGCAGCCCGCCTACCAGTCGAGCTGGCTCAAGGCTCATCGGATGGCGGCCCTGCTGGCGGGGCTGCTCACGCACGATCCGGGGATGTACCACAAGCGGGTCCTGGCCGCGGACGCCCGGCGTCACGGGGTGCCCCTGCTGCTGCCCGACATCAACCACTCCCAGGCCGCACACATAATCGAACTGGTGTCTGGTAAGTGGGGGGTGCGGATCGGCCTGTCGCAGGTACGCGGCATCACCGAGGCCGAGAGCGGGCGCATCACCGCCGGACAGCCCTACGCCTCGCTGGAGGACTTCTGGCAGCGCGCCCGCCCCAGCCGCCCGCTGGCCGAACGTCTTGCGCGGGTCGGAGCGCTGGACACCTTCGGGGTCCGCCGCGAACTCCTGCTGAAGATCGCCGAGTTGCACCGCTCCGGTCGCGGCCGGAGCTCTTCCACGGGCCAACTGCTCATGGGGGACGTGGAGATCGGCGAGGCCGATGCCAAGGCCGATGCCGATGCCGATGCCGACAGCGACGCCAGGACCGAAGCCGGTGTCGAGCCGGACGGCACCAGCACGGTCACGGGGCTCCCCGCCATGAGCCGCTCCGAGCAGCTCGCCGCCGAACTGGACGTGCTCGGCATGGACGTCTCGCAGCACCTCCTTGACGAGCACCGGTCCCTGCTGGCCGACATCGGGGCGACGCCCGCCGCCGACCTTTCCCGGCTGCGGCACGGCTCCACCGTGCTGGTCGCCGGCATCAAGGTCGCCACCCAGACACCGCCGATCCGCTCCGGCAAGCGCGTCATCTTCGCCACCCTCGACGACCCCACCGGCCTGTCCGACCTGGCGTTCTTCGAGGACAGCCATGCGCGCTGCGCCCATACGGTCTTCCACAGCAGCCTGCTGCTGGTGCGCGGGACGCTGAGCCGCCGCCCGCCGCGCGCCTTCAGCATCACCGGCACGGCCGCCTGGGACCTGGCCGAGCTGATCGGCCTGTAC
>NZ_JBSGZD010000188.1:0-15454 GCF_053610825.1 Streptomyces sp. NPDC054863
CACCCCGGGTTTCCGGGGTGCCGCCCTCTTTTTGCGTTCAGGTGCCGGGTGGGGAGGTCAGCCGACGTCGAGGCTGCGCAGGACCAGGCCGGTGGCCGGTTTCGGGCCGAAGGACGTCGACTTGCGGGGCATCGTGACGCCCTGGCGGGCCAGGTCGCGGACGACCTCCTCGCGGACGGGGTGCATGAGGACAGCCGTGGCGTGGTGACGTTCGGCCTGCTCGACGGCTGCTTCCGTGTCGTGGATGTACGCGATGTCCTCCGGAGCGTCCGGGACGTGCCAGACGTGGGCGAGGAGGGTCTCGTGCAGGACGGCCGCGTCGAGGGTGCGCCAGGCCTCCGGCCGGTCCTCGCGGACCGTACGGGAGAGGAGGCCGGGGTCGGGGCGGTCGAGGAGGTGGTACGCCCCGTCGCCGGCCAGGAGGAAGGCGTTGCCCCACGACGCTGCCTCGGCGAGTGCCGCGAGGGCCTCGGGGAGAGGCGTGTCCAGGCGTCGTATGCGGAAGGAATCGCCCACCGCGGCGAGGGCCTCGGAAACCGGGAGGCGGTGCAGCAGCCGGTGGATCGAGCGGACCTGGAGGGGGTAGCGGGCGGTGTCGACGAGGAGGACCAGACCGTAGTCCCAGGGGCTGGGGGCGCCGCCGTGCTCCTCTTTGAGGCGCAGGTACGTCGCCCAGCGGTGGTGGCCGTCGGCGATGAGGGCCTGGTGGTGGGAGAGGTCCGTGGTCACCGTGGCGATCTCGGCCGGGTCGGTGATCGACCACAGGCGGTGGTGGAAGCCGTCCTCGGTGGTGGTGGAGAGGAGAGGGGGGCCGGCGGCCGTGCGGTCGATGGTGTCCGTGGTGCCGGAGGGGCCGGGGCCGCTGCGGTAGGTGAGAAGGAGGGGTTCCAGGTTGGCGGCGGTGGCGCGCATCAGGGCCGCCCGGTCCTCGACGACGTGCGGCATGACGTCCTCGTGGGGGAGGACGACACCCTCCTCGGGGGAGGACAGGGCGAGCGCGCCGATGATGCCGCGCTGGAGGAGACCGTCGCGGGACTGCTCGTACAGGTAGAGGGCCGGCTGGGCGTCAGGGGCGAGGATGCCCTTGGCGAGCCAGCTGTGGAGGGTCTCCGCGGCCTGCTGGTGACGGGCCGCTGCCGTGTCCGCCTGCGGGAGGATCAGGCGGACGATGTTGTGCGGGTCCGCGGACTCCAGGTGCAGCAGGCCGTCCGGGCGGACCACGACGTCGTACGGCGGAGAAGTCACGGCAGCCAGGCTGCCGACCTCTTCCGGGACATAGCGAAGTCCTCGCAGGGGGACCATTCGCAGGCCGTGGTCCTCGGGCGGCCCTGGGATGCTCATTGGTGCATCGTAAGTGGGGTGGTGGGATGGGTGATGATCGGGGGAGAAGCAGCGAACCGAGGAGCGGACCAGAATGAGCCACCAGCAGAGCAGGACCCGTCCGGGCAGCAGCGGGACAGTGCTGAGCGAGGCTTACGACACGGCGCTGTTGGACCTCGACGGGGTGGTGTACGCGGGCGGTGTGGCCATCGTGCACGCGGCCGATGCGCTGGGTGTGGCGCGGGACGGCGGGATGCATCTCGCGTACGTGACCAACAACGCGCTGCGGACGCCGGACGCGGTGGCCGCTCATCTGACGGAGCTCGGAGTGCCTGCGGAGGCGTCCGACGTCATCACGTCCGCGCAGGCGGTGGCCCGCCTGATTGCCGATCAGGTCCCGGACGGGGCAAGAGTGTTGGTGATCGGCGGGGAAGGGCTGAGGGTCGCGCTGCGGGAGCGGGGGCTGGTGCCGGTGGACTCCGCCGACGACTCGCCCGTGGCGGTGGCGCAGGGGTACGGCGGGCCGGACCTGCCGTGGAGCCGGTTCGCGGAGGCTTCGTACGCGATCCGGCGGGGCGTGCCGTGGTTCGCGTCCAACACGGACCTGACGATTCCGAGTGAGCGGGGGATCGCACCGGGGAACGGAGCCGCGGTGGAAGTCGTACGGATCGCCACGGGCGCGGAGCCGCAGGTGGCCGGAAAGCCGTTGCCGCCGATGCACCGGGAGACGATCCTGCGGACCGGGGCGAAGCGGGGGCTGGTCGTCGGGGACCGGCTGGACACGGACATCGAGGGTGCGAATGCGGGGGGTGTCGACTCGCTGCTGGTGCTGACCGGGGTGACGGACGCGGCGCAACTGCTGGCGGCGGAGGCGAAGTACCGGCCGACGTATGTGGACGCGGATCTGCGGGGGTTGCTGCGGGGTCAGCCGGAAGTGGTGGCGGGGGAAGGGGAGTTCACCTGTGGCGGGTGGACCGCTTCGGCGCGCGAGGGCGCGCTTGTGGTGGAGGGGGAGGGCGAACCGATGGACGCGCTGCGGGCGTTGTGCGCGGTGGCGTGGACCGAGGCGGGGGACGGGGCGTGCGGGCTGGAGGTGGGGGAGGCGTTGAAGGTGGCGGGGCTGGAGTAGGGCGGGAGCGGTCCTTCGGTGCGGGGTGAAGGGTTGGGGTGCGGGTGCGGGTGCGGGTGCGGGTGCGGGGGTGAGGGCGAGGGCGAGGGTGTGCGGGCGTGGGAGGGGGCGCTCCGCGTGGGGGCCGCCGCCTTGCCCGCCCTTCTCCGGGGGCGGCCCCGCTGCCCAAGGCGGCGGGCGCAAGGGAAGGCGAGGGTAGGCTAGCCTTACTTGCGTGTTGGTTGACAGGCCCCCTGAACAGAGCGTGGAGCTCGGCTCCGCTCCGTCCGCTTCCCGTACCGTCCGCAGGCGCAATGTCGTGCGCACGGTCGGGCTGCTCGTTTCCCTGGGCGCTCTGGTGCTGGTGGTGCTTGCGAGCATCGCCGTCGGCGCCAAGGTGATCCCGGTCGGCGACGTGTGGCACGGCCTCGTGGACTACACCGGTACCGGTGACGACGTGATCGTCAGGGAGGTGCGGATTCCGCGCACGGTCCTCGGCGTGCTCGCCGGCGCCGCGCTCGGCACGGCCGGTGCGGTGATGCAGGGACTCACCCGCAACCCACTGGCCGAGCCCGGGATCCTGGGCGTGAACGCGGGAGCGTCGGCGGCCGTGGTGTCTGCGATCAGTTTTCTCGGCGTGACGTCGCTGACGGGATATGTCTGGTTCGCATTCCTCGGGGCGGGGGTCGTGTCCGCGCTGGTGTACGTCCTCGGGGGCAGCCGGGGGGCGACGCCCGTGCGGCTCGCGCTCGCCGGGACCGCCGCCACCGCCGCGCTCTTCGGATACGTCAACGCCGTACAGCTGCTGGACTCGGCGGCCCTGGAGCGGCTGCGGTTCTGGACCGTGGGGTCCCTCGCGTCGGCCGACACGGCCGTCGTGGAGAAGGTGTGGCCCTTCATCGTGGCCGGGCTCGTGCTGGCACTGTCGATCGCACGGCCGTTGAACGCGATGGAGATGGGTGAGGACAGCGCGCGCTCGCTGGGCGTGCACCTGACCCGTACCCGCGTGCTGGCCATGGTCGCGGTGACGCTGCTGTGCGGCGCCGCGACCGCCGCGTGCGGGCCGATCGTCTTCATCGGGCTGATGGTGCCGCACCTCGTACGGGCCGTCACCGGGCCGGACATGCGGTGGATCCTGCCGTACGCGGCCGTGCTCGCGCCCGTACTGCTGCTGGGCTCCGACGTGGTGGGGCGGATCGTGGCGCGCCCGTCGGAGCTCCAGGTCGGCATCGTGACCGCGCTGATCGGCGGACCGGTCTTCATCCACCTCGTACGCCGTCGGAGGATGGGGCAGCTGTGAGCACCGCGGAACGGACCGAAGCTACGGGGAAGCAGCCCGGAAAGCCTGCGGCGATACGTTTCGGCAGCGGACTGTCGATGCGGTTCCACGCACGCGCGGTCGTGGCGACGCTCGCGATCGCCGTGGTGGCGCTCGCGGTCGGCGTCCTGCTGGTCCTCGTGGGCAGCGGAGACTTCCCGATGACGCCGGGCGACGTCGTGCAGACGCTGCTCGGGAACGGCGTGACGGCCCAGGAGTTCATCGTCATCGACCTGCGGCTGCCGCGGGTGCTGACCGCACTGCTGGTCGGGGTGGCCCTCGGACTGTCCGGGGCGATCTTCCAGTCGATCTCCAGGAACCCGCTGGGCAGCCCCGACGTACTCGGCTTCGGCCAGGGTGCGACGGTCGGGGCGCTCGTGGTCATCGTGCTGTTCCAGGGGGGCAGTTGGGCCGTCGCGGGCGGTGCGCTGGCGGGCTGTCTGCTGACGGGCGTACTCGTGTACCTGCTCGCGTGGAAGCGGGGCGTGCACGGATACCGGCTGGTGCTCGTCGGCATCGGCGCGGCTGCCATGCTGACCGCCGTCATGCAGTACCTGCTGACCAAGGCCAGTCTGATGGACGCCACACGGGCGGTGCTGTGGATCACCGGCACGCTCGACGGGCGCGGCTGGGAGCAGGTCGTGCCGCTGGCCGTCGCCTGCCTCGTACTGATCCCGCTGGTGCTGGGGCACGGGCGGGCGCTGCGCATGATGGAGATGGGCGACGACTCGGCGTACGCGCTGGGCGTGCCCGTGGAGCGGACCAGGATCGTGCTGATCCTGTGCGCCGTGCTGCTCATGGGCGTGGCCACCTCGGCGGCCGGCCCCATCACCTTCGTGGCGCTCAGCGCGCCGCAGCTCGCACGGCGGCTGACCGGGGCGCCGGGGCCGAACCTGGTGCCGTCCGCGCTGATGGGCGCGGGGCTGCTGGTGGTCGCGGACTGGGCGGCCCAGTCGGCGTTCGGCGAGCGGCAGCTGCCGGTGGGCGTGGTGACCGGTGTGGTCGGTGGCTGCTATCTGCTGTGGCTGCTGGTGACGGAGCGCAAGGCGGGACGGATATGAGTACGAACAACCAGAGGAGTACGACGCCCATGCAGCGCCTCGTCGCGGAATCGGTGACCCTCGGCTACGACGAGCGGGTCATCGCCGAGGGCCTCTCGGTCGAGATCCCGGACCACTCCTTCACGGTCATCGTCGGCCCGAACGCCTGCGGCAAGTCGACACTGCTGCGGGCCCTTTCGCGGATGCTGAAGCCGTCGCGGGGACGGGTGCTGCTCGACGGGCAGGCCATCGGGTCGATCCCCGCGAAGAAGGTCGCCAGGACGCTCGGGCTGCTGCCCCAGTCGTCGGTGGCGCCGGACGGCATCACCGTCGCCGACCTCGTGGCCCGTGGCCGCTACCCGCACCAGGGGCTGCTGCGGCAGTGGTCGCCCGACGACGAACGGATCGTCGACGAGTCGATGGCCGCCACGGGCGTCGCCGAACTCGCCGAGCGGTACGTGGACGAGCTGTCCGGCGGTCAGCGCCAGCGGGTGTGGATCGCGATGGCGCTCGCCCAGCAGACGCCGCTGCTGCTCCTCGACGAGCCGACCACCTTCCTCGACATCCAGCACCAGATCGACGTGCTCGACCTGTGCGCGGAGCTGCACGAGACACAGGGGCGCACGCTCGTCGCCGTACTGCACGACCTGAATCACGCGGCGCGGTACGCCACGCACCTGATCGCGATGCGGGACGGGAAGGTCGTCGCCGAGGGAGCGCCGGCGGACGTCGTCACGGCAGACCTGGTGGAGCGGGTCTTCGGGCTGAAGTGCCAGGTCATCGCGGACCCGGAGACGGGGACTCCGCTGGTGGTGCCGGCGGCGCGGAAGGCCCGTGCCGCAGCGGCCCCTTCGGCGGATGCCGGGGCTCAGGGCGTTGGGGCTAAAGCAGCTTCCTGAGGTGCAGGAGGTCGCGGAAACCGGCCTCCAGCTTCACCCGGCCGGTGGCCCAGGACTTCGCGAAGTTCAGATCGCCCTCGACCATCGCGACCAGGTCGTCACCGGTCATCGCGAGGCGGATCTGCGCGCGCTCGCGGGGCGGGCCGGGCCGGGTGTCCCCGACACTGATCCGGCCGTCCGAGAAACGGCCCGTAAAGGTCTGGTCGAGGTCGGTCAGATGACAGCTCAGCGAGCGGTCGAACGAGGCGACGCTGCGCACGCCGTCGTTGTCGGACCTGCTGAGACTGTCCGAGAGCTTGTCGAGTGCGGCGCGGCACTCCTCCATGGTCGCCATCACAGCCGACCGTACCTCAGGCCGTGCGACAGGGCTTCGGGGTAGCGTCGTGACCATGGACGCAGAGGAAACGGGCGACGCGGCGGACGCAGGCGCTGCCGTCGCCGCAGCCGGAGAGGCAGCCGGCGAGGCAGCCGGCGAGGCCGAAGGCATGGTGGCGTACGACCCGGCCGCCCCGGCGCCGCTCGGGGTCGTCCGAGGAGCCACGGGGAACGCCGAGGTGGACGCCCGGCTGGAGCGTCTTTCGGACGTCGACCACCTCACGGCGGACGGACACATCGAGGTGTACGAGGATGTACACCGGGGGCTGCGCGAGACGCTGACCGCACTCGACGCACGCCCGGGACCTCCGGCGCCCCCCGCCTCCCCGTACGACATCAGGAGCTGAACGAGAGTGGCAGGAGTGGCACGCCGCCGCCTGGACGCCGAGCTGGTCCGCCGGAAGCTCGCCCGCTCGCGGGAGCACGCGAGCCAGCTGATCGCCGCCGGGCGGGTCAAGGTCGGCGGAGCGGTGGCGAGCAAGGCCGCGACGCAGGTCGAGACGGCCGCGGCCGTGGTGGTGCTCCAGGACGACGACGACCCCGACTACGTCTCGCGCGGCGGGCACAAGCTGGCCGGGGCGCTCGCCGCCTTCGCCCCGCTGGGGCTGAAGGTCGAGGGGCGGCGGGCGCTGGACGCGGGCGCCTCCACCGGCGGGTTCACGGACGTACTGCTGCGGGCGGGCGTCGCGCACGTGGTCGCGGTGGACGTCGGGTACGGGCAGCTGGCGTGGTCGCTGCAGTCCGACGACCGGGTCACCGTCAAGGACCGTACGAACGTGCGCGAGATGACCCTGGAGATGATCGACGGGGTGCCGGTCGACGTGGTGGTGGGCGACCTGTCGTTCATTCCGCTGGGTCTGGTGCTGCCCGCGCTGGCACGCTGCGCGGCGCCGGACGCCGACCTGGTGCTGATGGTGAAGCCTCAGTTCGAGGTGGGCAAGGAGCGGCTCGGCAGCGGGGGAGTGGTCCGCAGCCCGGAGCTGCGGGCCGACGCCGTGCGGAACGTGGCCCGGCAGGCGTGGGGACTCGGCCTCGGAGTGCAGGGTGTGACGGCCAGTCCGCTGCCCGGGCCCTCCGGCAACGTCGAGTACTTTCTGTGGCTGAGGGCCGGTGCTGCTGAGCTCGACCCGGCGGATGTTGACCGTGCAGTGGCGGAGGGGCCTCGGTGACCGGAACAGGGACGACCAGAACTGGGACGACCGGAACGTCAGGTGCGACGGAGGCGGCACGGGTGCTCGAACCCGCCGCGGAACGCACCGTGTTCCTGCTCGCGCACACCGGCAGACCAGCGGCGATCCGCAGCGCCGAACTGGTCGTCGAGGGCCTGCTCAAGAGTGGTCTGGGTGTACGTCTGCTGGAGTCGGAGGCGGTCGATCTGCCGCTGCCGTCGTCCGTGGAGACCGTCGTCGAGGCGACCCCCGACGTGCTCGACGGCTGTGAGCTGCTGATCGTGCTGGGCGGCGACGGGACGCTGCTGCGCGGCGCGGAGATCGCCCGCGCGTCCGGGGTGCCGATGCTCGGCGTCAACCTCGGCCGGGTCGGCTTTCTCGCCGAGGCCGAGCGCGACGACCTGGACAAGGTCGTGGACCGGGTCGTCACACGGGCGTACGAGGTCGAGGAGCGGATGACGCTCGACGTCCTCGTGCACAACAACGGGAACGTCGTCCACCGGGACTGGGCGCTCAACGAGGCCGCCGTCCAGAAGGTCTCGCCCGAGCGGATGCTCGAAGTCGTCCTGGAGATCGACGGGCGTCCGGTCACCGGGTTCGGCTGTGACGGCATCGTGTGCGCGACGCCGACCGGCTCCACCGCCTACGCCTTCTCGGCCGGTGGGCCCGTGGTCTGGCCCGAGGTGGAGGCGCTGCTGATGGTGCCGATCAGTGCGCACGCCCTGTTCGCGAAGCCGCTCGTGACGTCGCCGAATTCGGTCCTCGCCGTCGAGGTCCAGCCGCACACTCCCCACGGGGTGCTGTGGTGCGACGGGCGGCGGACCGTCGAACTCCCTTCGGGTGCGAGGGTGGAGGTCAGGCGGGGGGCCGTGCCCGTACGCCTGGCGCGGCTGCACCACGCGTCGTTCACCGACCGGCTGGTCGCCAAGTTCGCCCTGCCGGTGGCGGGGTGGCGCGGCGCGCCGCACTGACGCAACCGCCGGCCGCTACGCCGTCGCGCCGACCACGGTGATCGCGCGACGGCGCAGCGCCGAGCGGACCGGCAGCCCGGTGGCCAGGACGGCCAGCAGCAGGGTGGCGCCGACGACGGACGCCAGAACCGGCCAGGGCAGGTACGGCAGGGGCGAGCCGAAGGCCTGGGCGAGCATCGGAGCCATCGTGGCCAGGGATATCAGCCCGCCCAGAACCAGCGCGGTGCCCGCCACGATCGCGGCCTCCCAGCGGGCCATCGCCCGGATCTGACCCGGCAGGGTGCCGACGACCCGCAGCAGGGCGATCTCCCGGCGGCGCTCGAAGGAGACCATCGCGAGGGTGTTCGCCGCGGCGATGGCGGCGAAGCCCGCGTACAGCCCCGTGCCGACGTAGTCGAGCCAGACCTCGCCCGCGGAGCCCGCGCTGCCCAGGTGGTGCTCGGCCGTCGTCCGCATGCCGATCTTGGTGAGGCCGAAGCCGGTCATCAGGACGAGCGGGACCACGGCGGCGGCGAACCGGCGCGGCTGCGCGCGCACATTGAGCATCGCCAGCCTTGCGCTGCCGCCGAACCGCCGGACGGGCGCGGACACCAACCACGCCGCCGGGCCCACGATCCGCGGCCCGAGCAGCCCCGCCCCGACGCAGAACAGCAGCAGGACCAGGAACGACGCCTGACCGGCCTTGTCGGACGCCGCCTTCGTCAGCGCCACGGAGAGCACGGAGCCGCCCGCCACCGCGACCAGCCCCAGCAGGGTCCGCAGCCACCCGAGGCCCCTGCGGCCCGCCGTCGCCTCGCCCAGCGCCCGCGCGGGGCGGAGCAGCGAGAACCTGACGCAGGACAGCAGAGCGGCGGCTGCCGAGGTCACCATGGCCACGCCCAGGCAGACCGGCAGCGACACCCAGCTGAAGCGCAGCACCGTCCCGCCGGGTATCAGGCCGTACGCCTGCATCCCGTCGAACCAGGGGCGGGCGAGCAGCGCCCCCAGCGCGCATCCGGCCAGCGCCGCGGGGACGGCCGCCGCCACCGCCTGCACGACGACCGCACGGCGCACCTGACGAGGGCGGGCGCCGATCGTACGGACCAGGGCGAGCTCCCGGTGCTGCTGGGCCACGGCCGTGCCCATCGTCGACGCCACGACGAAAATCGACATGTAGATGGACCCGATCAACAGGACGACCGCCATGTCACCCACCTCGGCGGAAACTCCCTCGGCGCCCGTCACCGACATCATCGTCGTCGCCGCGCTCACCACCGTCGCGGCGAAGAGCACCGCCACCGCCGTGCCCACGAAGGCCGGGCGGTGGCCGCGAAGTGCAGATCGTGCGAGTCCTGTTCCCATGGGTCAAGACTGGCGGGTGGGGCAGGCGCGCACCATGAAGCAGGCTGCAGTTTTCAAGCTGGGGTTTTCCGCAGGGTCCGGGCGGTCCGGGGGGAGCGCGCCGGACGGGGGCCGTCGCACACCGGGCTCAGGACCTCGTAAGGTCGTGTCCGTGTTGGAGGAGATGCGGATACGGTCGCTCGGAGTCATCGACGACGCTGTGGTCGAGCTGTCACCCGGTTTCACGGCGGTGACCGGCGAGACCGGAGCGGGCAAGACCATGGTCGTCACCAGTCTCGGGCTGCTGCTCGGAGGCCGGGCCGACCCTGCCCTGGTACGGCTCGGGGCCAAGGCGGCAGTGGTGGAGGGGCGGCTCACGATGCGCCCCGGCGACCCGGCCGCCGTACGGGCCGCGGAGGCGGGGGCGGAGCTCGACGACGGAACGCTGCTCGTCAGCAGGACGGTTTCTGCCGAGGGGCGTTCGCGCGCCCACCTCGGCGGGCGGTCGGTCCCGGTGGGGCTGCTGGCCGAACTCGCCGACGACCTCGTCGCCGTGCACGGGCAGACCGACCAGCAGGGGCTGCTGCGGCCGTCCCGGCAGCGCAAGGCCCTCGACCGGTACGCGGGCGACGCCGTCGCCGTGCCGCACGCCAAGTACACGACCGCCTACCGCCGCCTCAAAGCCGTCTCGGCCGAACTGGACGAGATCACCACCCGTGCCCGTGAGCGCGCCCAGGAAGCAGATCTGCTGCGCTTCGGCCTGGAGGAGATCGCCGCTGTCGAGCCCCTGGAGGGGGAGGACGCCGAGCTCGCCGCCGAGGCCGAACGGCTCGGGCACGCCGAGTCGCTCGCCTCCGCCGCGGCCCTCGCGCACGCCGCGCTGGCGGGCAATCCCGAGGACCCCGAGGGCGTCGACGCGAACACCCTGGTCGCCGGCGCCCACCGGGCCGTCGAGGCCGTCCGCGCCCACGACCCGGCGCTGGCGGTCCTCGCCGAGCGCATCGGCGAGATCGGCATCCTGCTCGGCGACGTGGCGGGCGAGCTCGCCGGATACGCCGACCACCTGGACGCCGACCCGGTGCGGCTCTCCGTGGTCGAGGAGCGCAGGGCCGCCCTCACCCAGCTCACCCGCAAGTACGGGTCGGACATCGACGCCGTGCTCGCCTGGGCCGAGGAGGGCGCGGCCCGCCTCACCGAGCTGGACGGCGACGACGACCGGCTCGGCGAACTGACGGCCGAGCGTGACGTCCTGCGCGGCGAACTGTCCACCCTGGCCCAGGCGTTGACCGACGCCCGTACGGAGGCCGCGGCGCGGTTCGCCGACGCGGTGACCGCCGAACTGGCCTCCCTCGCCATGCCGCACGCCCGCGTGACGATCGACATCCGGCAGACCGAGGACCCCGAGCGGGGCATCGAGGTCGGTGGCCGCCTCGTCACGTACGGCTCCTCGGGCGCCGACGAGGTCGAGCTGCTGCTCGCCCCGCACCCCGGCGCGCACCCGCGGCCGATCGGCAAGGGCGCCTCCGGCGGTGAACTGTCGCGCGTGATGCTCGCGGTCGAGGTCGTCTTCGCCGGGTCCGACCCCGTTCCCACGTACCTCTTCGACGAGGTCGACGCGGGCGTCGGCGGCAAGGCGGCCGTCGAGGTCGGCAGGCGGCTCGCGAAGCTCGCGAAGTCCGCGCAGGTCGTCGTCGTGACGCACCTGCCGCAGGTGGCGGCCTTTGCGGACCGGCAGCTGCTGGTGGAGAAGACCCACGACGGGTCGGTGACCAGGAGTGGCGTCACCGTCCTGGAGGGCGAGGACCGGGTGCGGGAGCTGTCCCGGATGCTGGCCGGCCAGGAGGACTCGGAGACGGCGCGGGCGCATGCGGAGGAGTTGCTGGCGACGGCACGGGCCGATGCGTAGCGCTCCGCGCGACGCGGGGCGGGTGGGTCGTTGTGCCGCGGGCCGGTGGGGGCCGGGCGCGCCCACGCGGCGGAGCCGCACGTCCGGCAGAGCCCCGCGCCCCTGTCGGGGCTCTGCGTAGGGTGGGGTGCATGAGCGCAGGTCAGGGTGGGGTCGCTGGTCGGGTGTCCGGGATTCTGGGGGCAGTTGGGGCGACCCTCTGTGTGCAGAAGGCGATGCGGCGGTGGCCGCCGGGGGAGGCCGCTCTCTGGGAGCGGAAGAACTTCGAGGGTGGGGTGGTCGACCTGTACGCAGGGCCCGCCACCGCTCTCGGGAGCACCGCCGCGGTCCTCGCCTCCCCGGTGCTGCCCGGACGCGTGCGGGCGGCCACGGCGCTCGCGGTGCTCGCTGCCGGGGGCTGCGGGGCGTACGACGACATGGTGGGGCGGAACGACCCCAGGCGCGGTTTCCGCGCACACCTGAGCGCCCTGCGGCGGGGCGAGGTCACCAGCGGCGCGGTCAAGCTGCTGGGCATCGGCGCGGCAGGTCTCGTGGCGGGCTCGCTCCTCAAGGAGAAGCCGGTCGACAAGGTGCTGGCGGGCGTGGTCGTCGCGGGCACCGCGCACTTCGTGAACCTGGTGGACGTACGGCCCGGGAGGGCGGTCGGGACGGTCCTCGCCCTCGGGGCGCCCGGCCTGCTGAAGGGCGGCGCGGCGGGAGTGCTCGCCGCAGCGCCCGTGGGAGCCGCGGCAGCCGTCCTGGAGGACGACCTCAAGAGGCGCACGATGCTCGGCGACACCGGGGCCCACGCGCTCGGCGCCGGACTCGGCGCGGCGGTCGCCGCGGGCAACGGCCGGACCGGACTCGCCCTGCACGCCGTCGCGCTGACCGTCGCTGCCGCCTGCGGTGACAGGATCAGCCGCGCGGCGGGAGCTTCCTGAACGGGCGATCACTCGTGCGGGTGGTAGCAGGCATGAAGTGACGGGGCCGGGGCACTTGTGGTGCCCCAACAGTCCGGAGGACTGGCATCCTTGGCGCCGTAATGCGCGCAGGCGCAGCAGAAGTCGCGCCAGGAGTTGCACCAGGAGTGCAGCGGAGACATCCACTCAGGAGCACCCACCACAGTGAGCAGCACCCCGCCCCCGTCGTACGGACAGTCGCCGCTCCGCGCCGTCCAGGTGCTCGGCGGCGGCAGCGCGGGCAGCAGCGCCCACGTCAGGTCGCTGACCGCGGGGCTCGTCGCACGGGGCGTACGGGTCACCGTGTGCGCGCCCACCGAGCTGGAGCGCACCTACGACTTCGCCGAGGTGGGCGCCGACGTGGTGACCGTCCCCCGGCGCAGCGACCCCGTCTCCGTCGCCGCCCTGCGGGCCGCCTGCGCCGGGGCGGACGTCGTCCACGCGCACGGACTGCACGCCGCCGTGCGCACCGCGTTCGCCGTGAGCGGGATGCCACCCGGGGGGCGGTCCGCGGGACGGCTCGGCGTCCGCCCGGGAGAGCGGTCCGCGGGTCGCCTCCCGCTCGTCGTCACCTGGCACACCCGGGCACACGCCGAGGGGGCGCGCAGCCACGTCGTACGGCTGATGGAGCGCCGGGCCGCCCGGTCCGCGTCCGTCGTCCTCGGCACGTCGTCCGACCTCGTCGACCGGGCGCGCAGCCGGGGTGCCCGCGACGCCCGCCTCGCACCCGTCACGGTGCCCGCACCCCGCCCGCCCGACGACTTCCACGAGAGCAAGGCCAAGGCGGAACTGGGCGCGGTGGGGCGCCCGTTGGTCATGGCGGTCGGCAGTCTCGTCCCGTACCGGGGTTACGACGTCCTCCTGGACGCCTCCCGCGCCTGGCGCGACCTGGACCCCGCCCCGCTGCTCACCATCGCGGGAGAGGGCCGCGAGCGGGCCGCGCTCCAGCGCCGCATCGAGGCCGAGGACCTGCCGGTGCAGCTCGTCGGGCGGCGCGACGACATCTCCGAACTGCTCGCCGCCGCCGACGTCGCCGTGCTGCCCAGCCGGTGGGAGGCGCGCTCGGTGCTCGCCCAGGAGGCACTGCGCGCCGGGGTGCCGCTGGTGGCCACCCGGGTGGGGGGAATCCCCGAACTGGTCGGTGACGCCGCCGAGTTCGTACCGTACGGAGACGCCGAGGCCCTCGCAAGCACGCTCCTCGGGCTGCTCGACGACCCGGAGCGCCGTGCGGAGCTCGCCGAGGCGGGGCTGCGGCAGGCGGCCACCTGGCCGACGGAGGACGAGACGGTCGCCCAGGTGCTGAGCGTCTACGACGAGTTGACGGGGCAGGGATAGGAGCCGTCAGATTCCTGCGGGTGCGTTGTGGCTGGTCGCGCCCACGCGGCGGAGCCGCATGTCCCCCACAGGCCCGCGCCCCTGTGGGGGCGCCTCTATGAGGCGTGCCGCCGCGCCCGTAGTGCCAGGCTCAGTGCCAGTACCGTCTGCGGGTCGTCCAGGTCGGTGCCGAGCAGCTCCGAGATCCGGGCGAGCCGGTTGTAGAGGGTCTGCCGGTTGAGGTGCAGCTCGCGGGCCGTCTCCGCCTTGCGTCCCGCGTGCGCGAGGTACGTCTCCAGTGTGGGCAGCAGCGGCGGCCGGGACGCGCGGTCGTGGTCGCGCAGCGGGCCGATCGCCCGGTCCACGAACGCCGCCAGGTCCGGATGGTCCCGCAGCCGCCACAGCAGCAGGTCGATGTCGAGGCGCCGTGCGTCGTACCAGGGCAGGTCGTGCAGCCCCTGTGCCGCCGTCGCCGTCTCCGCCGCGTGCCGCAGCCCCGCCGACGCCGCAGCCCAGCCGCCCGCGACACCGACCACCACGACCGGCGGGTGCGCGCCCGCCCGGCCGAGTCCTGCGCGTTCCACACCGGCCCGCAACGCCGCCGCGACCCGGTCGGCGACCGCGGTGCGCTCCGACTCCGTACGCAGCCCGAGCAGCAGCGGAACCCGCCCCTCCACCGGGCGTACGCCGAGCAGCACCGGCACCCCCACCGAGGCCAGCTCCTCCAGCACGGCCCGCGCCAGAACCGCCCAGTTCCCGGACGGCGACAGCTCGGCGGCCAGCCGCATCACCACCGGCAGCAGCGGGCCCTCGCCCGGCTTGAAGCCCAGCACCCGGGCCTGCGCGGGCGCGTCGTCCGCCGAGATGCGGCCCTGCGCCAGGTCGGTCAGGAAGTCGCCGCGCCCGCGCGCCGCCAGCTCCTCCTCCTGACGCGCCTGCATCAGGACGACGGCCAGTATGTCCGCGGCCCGCTCCGCCGCCATCCGGTGCACCGGCAGCAGCGGACGGGCCACCCCGAGCAGCACCAGCCTGGCCCGCACCGAACCTGCCCCGTGGCCGCCGCCCGGCACGTCCACCAGCACTCCGTTCGCGGGCGGCCCCGCATCGCGTGCCTCGCGCTGGCCGCGCAGCCCCTCCCACACCTGGAGCGGGTCGGCGCCGGGGTCCTCGGCCGAGGGCCCGGCCGCGTACAGCAGCTGCCCGTCGGCGGTCTCCAGGAAGACGGGGTTGGCGGTGAAGTCCGCCAGAATGCCCAGCACCTGCGGCACCCCGCCGCCGCCGAGGAGCGCCTCCGTGCAGCGCCGGTGCACCTCCTCGGCGCGCCTGAGCAGTGTGTAGTGCCCGTTGACGATCTCGGTGTGGACCTCTTCGGTGACGGATACGAACGGCACCTCGCGGTGCAGCTGCACCAGCGGAAGACCGGCCGCCCGCGCGGTCTCCACCAGCGTCGAGGGCAACCGGCTGAACCGCGGCCCCAGTTCGACGACGAGCGCGGCGATGCCCCGGTCGGCCAGCTTCCGTACGAAAGCGCGCTGCTCCGCAGGGCGGGTGCCGAGCCCCAGCCCCGTCGTCAGCAGCAGCTCGCCGCCCTTGAGCAGCGACGCGATGTTGGGGACCTCACCGGCGTGCACCCAGCGCACGGTCCTGTTGAGCCGGTCGGCGCCCGCCATCACCTCCGGGAGCCCGCTGCGGAGTCCCGGCAGTTCAAGCGCCCTTTGCACGGTGATTCCGCCCTGCGTGTCCATGCATCCGGACGGTACCGGAACGCCCCGGAGG
>NZ_JBSGZD010000189.1:0-15168 GCF_053610825.1 Streptomyces sp. NPDC054863
CGGGGGGGCGGGACGGGCGGGAATGGGGGCGGCCCCCACGCGGAGCCCCGTCCTCCCGACCGCACACGCTCGCGCCCGCAACGCCATTCCGGCACGCACCCCACCCCCAACACTCCACCCCGGACAAACGACGACTCCCCGCCCCGCCCCTACGGTGGAGTCCACAACCCACCTCACTCCACCCCGCACTCTCGGAAGGGCCGGATCCCCTATGACTTCCACTTCCACCCACGCCTTCTGGCTCGCCGGCCGCCAGGCCACCGGCGACGACACCTTCGACGTGACGTCCCCGTGGGACGGCCGCCTCGTCGGCAAGGTCAGCATCCCGACCGACGCCCAGGTCGAAGAAGCCGTCGCCGCTGCGTACGCGGTACGCGACGAGTTCGCCGCGACCCCGGCCCACGTCCGCGCCGCCGCGCTCAACCACGTCGCCGACCGCCTCGCCGAGCGCACCGAGGAGATCGCCCAGCTGATCTCCGCCGAGAACGGCAAGCCGATCAAGTGGGCCCGCGGCGAGGTCGGCCGTGCCGTCTCCGTGTTCCGGTTCGCGGCCGAAGAGGCCCGCCGGTTCAACGGCGGCGACGCCCAGCGCCTCGACACCGATGCCGGCGGCGTCGGCCGCCTCGCCCTGACCCGCCGCTTCACCCGCGGCGTCGTCCTCGGCATCGCGCCCTTCAACTTCCCGCTCAACCTCTGCGCCCACAAGGTCGCCCCCGCGATCGCCGTCGGCGCGCCGATCATCCTCAAGCCGGCCCCGGCCACCCCGCTCTCCGGTCTGATCCTCGGCGAGCTGCTCGCCGAGACCGAGCTGCCCGTCGGCTCCTGGTCGGTCCTGCCGGTCGCGAACGACAAGATGCCCGCCCTGGTCCAGGACGAGCGCCTGCCCGTCATCTCCTTCACGGGCTCCGACAAGGTCGGCTACGCGATCATGGACTCGGTGCCGCGCAAGCACTGCACCCTGGAGCTCGGCGGCAACGGCGCGGCCGTCGTCCTCGGCGACTTCTCCTCCGAGAAGGACCTGGACCGGGCCGCCACCCGCATCGCGACCTTCTCCAACTACCAGGGCGGCCAGTCCTGCATCTCGGTGCAGCGCGTCATCGCGGACGCCTCCGTGTACGACCGCCTGGTCCCGAAGATCGTCGCCGCGGTCGAGAAGCAGGTCACCGGCGACCCGTCCGACGCCTCCACCGACGTCGGCCCCCTCGTCAGCGAGGACGCCGCCAAGCGCGTCGAGTCCTGGGTGGACGAGGCGGTCAAGGCCGGTGCCGAGCTGCTCACCGGCGGCGAGCGCGACGGCGCCAGCTACGCGCCGACCGTCGTCGCCGCCCTCCCGGCCGACGTCACCCTCTCCTGCGAGGAGGTCTTCGGTCCGGTCCTGTCCGTGCAGAAGGTGGACGGCGAGGCCGAAGCCTTCGCGGCGGTCAACTCCTCCAAGTACGGCCTCCAGGCAGGCCTGTTCACCCACGACATCCAGGCCGCCTTCCGCGGCCACCGCGCCCTGGAGGTCGGCGGCGTGATCGTCGGCGACGTCCCCTCCTACCGCGCGGACCAGATGCCGTACGGCGGCGTGAAGCAGTCCGGCGTGGGCCGCGAGGGCGTCCGCTACGCGATGGACGACTACACGTACGAGCGCGTGATGGTCCTGACGGGCATCGACCTGTAACGAAACACAGAAGAAGGGGAGGCCAGGAGGCTCGTCACCACCGTGACGAGCAGCTCACCGGCCTCCCCTTCGCCTTCCCCGCGCTGCGGGCGGAGCACGGGGGATGCGAAAGTAGGGCCATGATCACTTTCGTGCTGCCCGGAATCCTGGCCCTCGCCGTCGGCGGGTGCGTGTGCGTGGTGTGGGCGGAGCGCGGCGGCCCCCGCTGGGTCCGCGTGGTCGCGGCCCTGACCCTCGGCGCGGGCAAGCTGGTGCGCAGCTCCGGCAGGAGCAGCAGGCAGAACTCGGGCCAGGGCGACGGCTGAGCAGCGTTCGCAAGCACGCACCCCCGCGCGAGGGCTGGTAGCGATGGGCACAATGGGGTAGATACGAGTGGGTAGCACCGGTCGGTAGCCGTACAGGCTCCTTGCGACGGTACGGCGTCCCCCGGGTCCTTGATCCCGACTCGCGGCGAGGTGAGCCTCATGTCCGCACCACACGCATCAGCAGCCAACCACCAGCCAGGCCGACAGCCCAAAGTCACCGGCCCCAAAGTTTCAGAACGTGAGGCCCGGCAGGTAGCCGAGGCCGCCCGCGAGCAGGACTGGCGCAAGCCCAGCTTCGCCAAGGAGCTCTTCCTCGGCCGCTTCCGCCTCGACCTCATCCACCCGCACCCGCTGCCCCCTGCCGAGGACAGCGAACGCGGCGAGGCCTTCCTCGCCAAGTTGCGCGCGTTCTGCGAGAGCGAGATCGACGGCGCCCGTATCGAGCGCGAGGCCCGCATCCCCGACGAGACGGTCAACGGGCTCAAGGAGCTCGGCGCGCTCGGCATGAAGATCGACCGGAAGTACGGCGGCCTGGGGCTGACCCAGGTGTACTACAACAAGGCGCTCGCCCTGGTCGGCTCCGCCAGCCCCGCGCTCGGCGCGCTGCTCTCCGCGCACCAGTCCATCGGCGTACCGCAGCCGCTCAAGCTCTTCGGCACGCAGGAGCAGAAGGACGCGTTCCTGCCGCGCCTCGCCCGTACCGACATCTCCGCGTTCCTGCTCACCGAGCCGGACGTCGGCTCCGACCCGGCGCGGCTCGCCACCTCCGCCGTACCGGACGGCGACGACGCGTACGTCCTCGACGGCGTGAAGCTGTGGACCACCAACGGCGTCGTCGCGGACCTCCTCGTCGTCATGGCCCGCGTCCCGAAGACCGACAGCAGCAAGGGCGGCATCACCGCCTTCGTCGTCGAGGCGGACTCCCCGGGCATCACCGTCGAGCACCGCAACGCCTTCATGGGCCTGCGCGGCCTGGAGAACGGCGTCACCCGCTTCCACCGGGTCAAGGTCCCCGCCGCGAACCGCATCGGCCCCGAGGGCGCCGGGCTCAGGATCGCGCTCACCACGCTCAACACCGGGCGGCTCTCGCTGCCCGCCATGTGCGTCGGCGCGGGCAAGTGGTGCCTGAAGATCGCCCGCGAGTGGTCGGCGGTGCGCGAGCAGTGGGGCAAGCCGGTCGCCCACCACGAGGCCGTCGGCGCCAAGATCTCCTTCATCGCCGCCACCACCTTCGCCCTCGAAGCCGTACTCGACCTCTCCTCGCAGATGGCCGACGAGGACCGCAACGACATCCGCATCGAGGCGGCGCTGGCCAAGCTGTTCGGGTCCGAGATGGCCTGGCTGATGGCCGACGAGCTGGTCCAGATCCGGGGCGGCCGGGGCTACGAGACCGCCGACTCGCTCGCCGCGCGCGGCGAACGCGCCGTACCCGCCGAGCAGATCCTGCGCGACCTGCGCATCAACCGCATCTTCGAGGGCTCGACGGAGATCATGCATCTCCTCATCGCCCGCGAGGCCGTCGACGCCCACCTCAAGGTGGCGGGCGACATCATCGACCCCGACAAGACCCTGTCCGACAAGGCGAGGGCGGGCGTGCAGGCGACCGGCTTCTACGCCCGCTGGCTGCCCAAGCTGGTCGCGGGGCCCGGTCAACTCCCGCGCAGCTACCAGGAGTTCCACCCGGGCGGCCACTCCGACCTGTCGGGCCACCTCCGGTACGTCGAGCGCACCTCCCGCAAGCTGGCCCGCTCCACCTTCTACGCGATGTCCCGCTGGCAGGGCCGGATGGAGACCAAGCAGGGCTTCCTCGGCCGGATCGTCGACATCGGCGCCGAGCTGTTCGCGATGAGCGCGGTGTGCGTACGGGCCGAACTCCTGCGCACCACCGAGGACTACGGCCGCGAGGCCTACCAGCTCGCCGACGTCTTCTGCCGCCAGTCCCGCATCCGTGTCGAAGAGCTCCTGAACAGGCTCTGGACCAACACCGACGACCTCGACCACAAGGTGGTCAGGGGCGTCCTCTCCGGCACGTACACCTGGCTGGAGCAGGGCATCGTCGACCCCAGCGGCGAAGGGCCGTGGATCGCCGACGCCACCCCGGGCCCGGCGAAGGAGGACAACGTCCACCGGCCGATCCGCTGACCCCCGGTGATCGAAGCCGCTGACCGGAACGGGTGACACCGCGACTTCCCGTGCCCCACGATGAACACATGAACAAGGGGTACGGGAAGAAGCACGCGACGGCACGACCGATTCTGGCGGTGGCGATGGCGGTGGTGTCCGCCGCCCTGACGGCCTGCGGCGGCCCGGCCGAGCCCGCCGCCCGCACCGACGGCAAGCCGGCCGCCGCTCCCCAGGCCCTCTCCCCGGCCGCCCTCGCCGCCCGCGCCCTCACCCCCGGCGAGGAGGCAGGCCCGTACCGCACCGGTGAGTACACCGTCTCCGGCGGTCCGCCGAGCGACGACTACACCGCGGAACCCGCCGTCTGCCAGCCCCTCGTCGGGCTCCGCTCGGTCCGCGGCGGCCCCGCGGCCCAGGTCCACCGCAGGCTCGCCGACCCCGGAAAGCCGCAGGGCACCGATGTCGCCGTGCAGTTGCGTACGTACGCGGCCGGGCGCGCGGCCGGGGTGCTGGACGATCTGCGCACCGCCGGGAAGAAGTGCGCGGGCGGCTTCGCCGAGGTGCGCGGGACGGTCCGGGGCACGTACACCGGCGTCGGAAAGTTGCCCGCCCCGGCGGGGGTCGGCGACGAGGCGCAGGCGTTCCGGCTCACGCTGCGCGACGGCAAGGGCGCCGCCGCGTCGTACGAATACCTCACTGTCGTGCGGTCCGGGCCCACCGTGCTCTCGTTCCGGGCCCAGACCCTGGAGAGCGCGGACCTCGGCGGCGTACCGAAGGAGATCGTGGACGCGCAGTGGGAGAAATTCAGCAGCCTCAATTCTTGACCCGTGTCGAATCCCGCCCCACCCGTGCACAACTCTCCTTGCGGCAGCGGAAGTTACCCCAGACAATGGTCCGCCTCAGCGAGGGGGAATTCCGATGCCGGGTTTCGGTCTGGGGCGGGTCACCAACAAAATCATGCGGGCGGGCGAGGGCCGCATGCTGCGGAGGCTGCAGAGAATCGCCGAAGAGGTCAATCTTTTCGACGCGGAGTACCGCGAACTCACCGACGAGGAACTCCAGTCGCTCACCGGCGAATTCAAGGAGCGGCTCGCCGCCGGCGAAAGCCTCGACGACCTCCTCCCGGAAGCATTCGCCGCCATGCGCGAAGCGGCCCGGCGCACGCTCGGAATGCGCCACTTCGACGTACAGATCATGGGCGGTGCGGCCCTCCACCTCCAGTGCGTCGCCGAAATGCGCACGGGGGAGGGGAAGACCCTCGTCGCCACCCTGCCGCTCTATCTGAACGCGCTCACCGGGAAGGGCGCCCACCTCGTCACCGTCAACGACTACCTCGCCGAACGCGACGCCGCCTGGATGGGCAGGGCGTACCGCTTCATGGGGCTGACCGTCGGCGTCATCAAGGCCGACATGGAACCCGCCGACCGGCGCGCCGCCTACGCCTGCGACCTCACCTACGGCACCAACACCGAATTCGGCTTCGACTATCTCCGCGACAACATGGCCTGGTCGCTCGCCGAACTCGTCCAGCGCGGCCACCATTTCGCCGTCGTCGACGAAGCGGACTCCATTCTCATCGACGAGGCCCGTACCCCGCTCATCATTTCAGGACCCGCCGACCAGCCCACCAAGTGGTATTCCGTCTTCGTGAAGATGGTCGCGCAGATGGAAGGCGTACTCGTCCAGGAGGAGCGGTTCACCACCCAGCAGCAGAAGGACGAACTCGCCGACATCCGGGCCCTCCACCATTACGAATACGACCCCAAGAAGCGCACCGTCGCCATTCTCGACCGCGGCATCGCACACCTGGAGGACCAGCTCGGCATCGACAACTTCTACGACTCCGCGCACACCCCGCTCATCGGCCACCTCAACAACGCCATCAAGGCCAAGGAACTCTTCCGCAAGGACAAGGACTACGTCGTCATGGACGGCGAGGTCCTGATCGTCGACGAGCACACCGGCCGCCTGCTGTCCGGCCGCCGCTACAACGAAGGACTCCACCAGGCCATCGAGGCCAAGGAGGGGGTCGAGATCAAGAACGAGAACCAGACCCTCGCCACCATCACCCTGCAGAACTTCTTCCGCCTCTACGGCAAGGGCCTGTCCGGCATGACCGGCACCGCCATGACCGAGGCAGCCGAGTTCCACCAGATCTACAAGCTCCAGGTGGTGCCCGTCCCCACCAACCGTCCGATGATCCGCCGCGACGACCCCGACCTCATCTACCGCACCGAGGACGCCAAGTACGCGGCCGTCGTCGAGGACATCGCCGAGAAGCACGCCGAGGGCCAGCCCGTCCTGGTCGGCACCGTCTCGGTCGAGAAGTCCGAGTACCTCTCCACCCTGCTGCGCCACCGGGGCGTCCCGCACGAGGTCCTCAACGCCCGCAACCACCAGCGCGAGGCCCAGATCGTCGCCCGCGCCGGGCACCGGGGCGCCGTCACCGTCGCCACCAACATGGCGGGCCGCGGCACCGACATCATGCTCGGCGGCAGCCCGGAACCCGTGGAGCCGGGGGAGTCCGATGAGCCGGTGAACCTGGACAAGAAGGACCGCAGCGCTGCCTCCGAAAAGGACCGCAGCGCTGCCTCCGAAGAAGTGAAGGCCCTCGGCGGCCTCTACGTCCTGGGCACCGAGCGCCACGAGTCCCGCCGCATCGACAACCAGCTCCGGGGCCGCTCGGGCCGCCAGGGCGACCCCGGCGCTTCCCGCTTCTACCTCTCCCTCGAAGACAGCCTGATGCGGCTCTTCCGCGCCCAGGCCGTCGACCGCGTCATGACCATGGCGAACCTCCCCGACGAGGTCCCCATCGAGAACAAGCTGGTCACCCGCGCCGTCGCCTCCGCCCAGGCACAGATCGAGCGGCAGAACTTCGAGGCCCGCAAGGACCTCCTGAAGTACGACGAGGTCATGGACCGCCAGCGCAAGCTCATCTACAGCGAACGCCGCCGCGTCCTGGAAGGCGAGGACCTCACGTCGCAGATCAGCCACTTCATGGACGACACCACCGACGCGTACATCGCCGCCGCGACCGCCGAGGGGTACGCCGAGGAGTGGGACCTGGACCGCCTCTGGACCGCCCTGCGCCAGCTCTACCCGCTCACCCTCACCGCCGCCGAACTGCGCGAGGACCCCGACCTCACCCCCGAGGACCTCGCCGCCGCCGTGCGCGAAGACATCCACGCGCAGTACGCGGCCCGCGAGGCCCAGCTCGGCAGCGACACCCTGCGCGACCTGGAACGCCGCGTCGTCCTCGCCGTACTGGACCGCAAATGGCGTGAACACCTTTACGAAATGGACTACTTGAGGGAGGGCATCGGCCTGCGCTACATGCTCGGCCGGGAACCCGTCTTCGAGTACCAGCGCGAGGGGTTCGAGCTGTTCACCGCCATGATGGACGCCATCAAGGAGGAGTCCGTCGGCTTCCTCTTCCACCTGGAGGTCGCGGCCACCGAGACCACCGGACCCGCCGCCGACCTGGCGCCCCGCCAGGACGACCACCTGCGGTTCAGCGCCCCCAGCATGGACACCGAGGACGGCGTCGTCACCCGCGAGAACGACCGGTGAGGACGCCGGCGCCGTACCGGCACAAAGGCGCCCATGGCGCACCGGTGCGGACGCCCGTGCCGTACGGAAGCGGGGGCGCGCTGTCCACAGGCCCCCGCGCGCGGGCCACAATGGGGGGATGACCGACAGTCCAGCCCCCCTCGCCGACCCGCACCTCCGCTTCGGAGCCGTGACCGAAGGGCCGCGCGACGTCGTGGTCCTCGGCTCCACCGGGTCGATCGGCACCCAGGCCATCGACCTGGTGCTGCGCAACCCCGACCGCTTCAGGATCACCGCGCTGTCCGCGGCGGGATCCCAGGTCGACCTGCTCGCCGACCAGGCACGGCAGCTGAAGGTACGCACCGTGGCGGTCGCCCGCGAGGAGGCGGCGCCCGCCCTGCGCGAGGCACTGCGCGCGAGGTACGGCACGGACCCGCTCCCCGAGATCCTGGCCGGACCCGACGCCGCCACCGAGCTCGCCGCCTCCGACTGCCACACGGTCCTCAACGGCATCACGGGCTCCATCGGTCTCGCGCCCACCCTCGCCGCCCTCGAAGCGGGCCGCACCCTCGCGCTCGCCAACAAGGAATCGCTGATCGTCGGCGGCCCCCTGGTCAAGGCCCTCGCGAAGCCCGGCCAGATCATCCCCGTCGACTCCGAGCACGCCGCGCTCTTCCAGGCACTGGCCGGCGGCAAGCGCAGCGACGTCCGCAAGCTCGTCGTCACCGCGTCGGGCGGCCCCTTCCGCGGCCGTACGCGGGCGGAGCTGGCGGGCGTCACCCGCGAGGACGCACTCGCCCACCCCACCTGGGCGATGGGCCCCGTCATCACCGTCAACTCGGCGACCCTCGTCAACAAGGGCCTGGAAGTCATCGAGGCACACCTCCTCTACGACATCCCCTTCGACCGCATCGAGGTCGTCGTCCACCCCCAGTCCTACGTGCACTCCATGGTGGAGTTCGTGGACGGCTCGACCCTCGCCCAGGCCACCCCGCCCGACATGCGCGGCCCCATCGCACTCGGTATCGGCTGGCCCGAACGGGTGCCTGACGCGGCCCCCGCCTTCGACTGGTCCAAGGCCTCCACCTGGGAATTCTTCCCCCTGGACACCGAGGCGTTCCCCGCCGTGGGACTCGCCCGTCACGTCGGAACGCTCGCGGGCACGGCCCCGGCGGTGTTCAATGCCGCGAACGAGGAATGCGTGGACGCGTTCCTCGCGGGACGGCTGCCTTTCACAGGAATCGTGGATACGGTCGCCGAGGTGGTGGCCGAACACGGAAATCCCGTTTCGGGAACCTCCCTCACGGTCGCGGACGTCCTGGAAGCAGAATCCTGGGCGCGCACCCGTGCCCGTGAACTGGCAAGAAGCAAGTCAGCCAAGACAGCAGAGTCGGCGGAGGCCCGCGCATGACGTCCATCCTGTTGACGGTCCTCGGGATAGTCATCTTCTTCGTCGGGCTGCTCATCTCGATCGCCCTGCACGAACTCGGCCACCTCTCCTTCGCCAAGCTCTTCGGCGTCCGGGTGCCCCAGTACATGGTCGGCTTCGGCCCCACCCTCTGGTCGAAGAAGAAGGGCGAGACCGAGTACGGCATCAAGGCCATCCCGCTCGGCGGCTACATCCGCATGATCGGCATGTTCCCGCCCGGTGCCGACGGCCGCATCGAGGCCCGCTCCACCTCGCCGTGGCGCGGCATGATCGAGGACGCCCGCTCGGCGGCGTACGAGGAGCTCCAGCCCGGCGACGAGACGCGGCTGCTCTACACGCGCAAGCCGTGGAAGCGCTTCGTCGTGATGTTCGCCGGTCCCTTCATGAACCTGGTCGTGGCGTTCGTGCTGTTCCTCGGCGTCTTCATGATCGTCGGCCAGAACAAGTCGACCACCACCGTCGACAACGTCGTCCCGTGCGTGGTCTCGCAGAGCGAGAACCGCGAGTGCAGGACCAGTGACCCCGCGTCGCCCGCCCAGGCGGCCGGACTCCAGAAGGGCGACAGGATCGTCGCCTTCCAGGGGCAGCCGGTGGCCGACTGGGCGGCCCTCTCCGACCGCATCCGCGAGTCCCGCGGCAAGGTCAGCATCACCGTCGACCGCGGCGGTCAGGAGAAGGTCCTCACCACCCAGGTGCTGACCAACAAGGTCCTGGCCAAGGACTCCGACGGCAACCCGATCAAGGACCAGTACGTCGAGGCCGGCTACCTCGGCTTCGGTCCCTCCGCCGCCATCACCCCGCTCACCTTCGGCGAGTCCATCGACCAGATGGGCACCATGTTCCAGTCGGGGCTGGACTCCCTCGTCGCCCTCCCGTCCAAGGTCCCCGACCTGTGGAACGCGGCGTTCAACGGCGAGGAGCGCAAGGCCGACTCCCCGATGGGCGTCGTCGGAGCGGCCCGCGTCGGCGGCGAGATCATGGGCCTGGGCCTGCCCACCGACACCACCATCGGCTTCATGCTGACGCTGGTGGCGGGCTTCAACCTGTCGCTCTTCCTGTTCAACATGCTGCCGCTGCTCCCGCTCGACGGCGGGCACATGGCAGGCGCCCTCTGGGAGTCCCTGCGGCGCAACCTGGCGAAGGTCTTCAAGCGGCCCGACCCGGGCCCCTTCGACGTCGCCAAGCTCATGCCGGTCGCGTACGTCGTCGCGGGCCTCTTCATCTGCTTCACGGCACTGGTGCTGATCGCGGACGTGGTGAACCCCGTCCGCATCTCCTGAGGCCCCCGCACCGCCCAGTCACCGGCGCCCCTTCGGGGGCGCCGTTTTCTGGTCTCCATTGAGTGGATTTGTCGACGGGGTGTACTCGGGTCATTCGAGGTGACGTACGCTCGAAGACCTGTAAGACCGGAGCCCGCCGATCGTCCCGGGACCTAGATCCACACTTGGGGTTGCACAGCAGATGACTGCAATTTCTCTCGGAATGCCTGCCGTTCCGACGAAGCTCGCCGACCGGAGGGTCAGCCGCAAGATCCAGGTCGGTACCGTCGCGGTCGGCGGGGACGCACCCGTGTCGGTGCAGTCGATGACGACCACTCGTACGTCCGACATCGGCGCGACGCTGCAGCAGATCGCCGAACTCACCGCGTCCGGCTGCCAGATCGTCCGCGTCGCCTGTCCGACGCAGGACGACGCCGACGCGCTCGCCACGATCGCGCGCAAGTCGCAGATCCCGGTGATCGCCGACATCCACTTCCAGCCGAAGTACGTGTTCGCCGCCATCGACGCGGGCTGCGCCGCAGTCCGCGTCAATCCCGGCAACATCAAGCAGTTCGACGACAAGGTCAAGGAGATCGCGCACGCTGCGCGCGACTCCGCCACCCCGATCCGCATCGGCGTCAACGCGGGATCGCTGGACGCCCGCCTGCTGAAGAAGTACGGCAAGGCCACCCCGGAGGCCCTCGTCGAGTCCGCCCTCTGGGAGGCCTCCCTCTTCGAGGAGCACGGCTTCGGCGACATCAAGATCTCGGTCAAGCACAACGACCCGGTCGTGATGGTCAACGCCTACCGCCAGCTCGCCGCCCAGTGCGACTACCCGCTGCACCTCGGCGTCACCGAGGCGGGCCCCGCCTTCCAGGGCACCATCAAGTCGGCCGTCGCCTTCGGCGCCCTGCTCTCCGAGGGCATCGGCGACACCATCCGCGTCTCCCTCTCGGCCCCGCCGGTCGAGGAGATCAAGGTCGGAATCCAGATCCTGGAGTCCCTCAACCTCAAGCCGCGCCGCCTGGAGATCGTCTCCTGCCCGTCCTGCGGGCGTGCCCAGGTCGACGTCTACAAGCTCGCCGAGGAAGTCACGGCCGGGCTCGAAGGCATGGAGGTGCCGCTGCGCGTCGCCGTCATGGGCTGCGTCGTCAACGGCCCCGGCGAGGCCCGCGAGGCCGACCTCGGCGTCGCCTCCGGCAACGGCAAGGGCCAGATCTTCGTCAAGGGCGAGGTCATCAAGACCGTCCCCGAGTCGAAGATCGTCGAGACCCTCATCGAAGAGGCGATGAAGATCGCCGAGCAGATGGAGAAGGACGGCATCCCGTCCGGCGAGCCCGAGGTCTCCGTCAGCTGACCCGTGCGCCGCACCTGCTCCTGAGGCCGCTCCCCGGCCTGTTCCACCGCCTGCCGAAGCCCCGCCCCGATTCCCCGGGTGCGGGGCTTTTCGGTCCGGCTGGGCGCTTTCGAACGTGCCGGGTACAGTGCGGAGATCAGCGATCCGTACGGTGAGGCCCTCTACGTGTTGACGACGACCACCTGCCGCGTCCTCGCCCCCGGCGACCTGGGCGAGGCGCTCGCCCTGCTGGAGAGCGAGCCCGTCAACAACGCCTTCGTGGCCTCCCGGGTCCAGGTCGCGGGCCTCGACCCCTGGCGCCTCGGCGGCGAGATGTGGGGCTGGTACGAGGACGGACGGCTGCGCAGCCTCTGCTACTCCGGCGCCAACCTCGTCCCGATCTGCGCCACTCCCGAAGCCGTCCGCGCCTTCGCCGAACGCGCCCGCCGCACCGGCCGCCGCTGCTCCTCGATCGTCGGACCCGCCGAGGCCACCGCCCCGCTGTGGCGCCTCCTCGAACCGAGCTGGGGCCCCGCCCGCGACGTCCGCGCCCACCAGCCCCTGATGGTCGCGGAGGCGCTTCCTCCCGACATCACGCCCGACCCGCTCGTCCGCCGCATCCGCAAGGACGAAATGGAGTCGATCATGCCGGCGTGCGTGGCGATGTTCACCGAGGAGGTCGGCGTCTCCCCGATGGCGGGCGACGGCGGACTCCTCTACCAGGCCCGGGTCGCCGAACTCGTCGGCGCGGGGCGGTCGTTCGCCCGGATGGAGGACGGCAAGGTCGTCTTCAAGGCGGAGATCGGCGCCGCCACCCCCACCGCCTGCCAGATCCAGGGCGTCTGGGTCGCCCCCGAGCACCGGGGCCGCGGGCTGTCCGTCAGCGGCATGGCCGCCGTCCTGCGCTACGCACTCGCCGACGTCGCCCCGGTCGTCAGCCTCTACGTCAACGACTTCAACGCCCCGGCCAGGGCGTCGTACCGGCGGGTGGGCTTCCGCGAGGTCGGCGCCTTCATGAGCGTCCTGTTCTGATCGCCGTGCCGAAAGGGCGGGAGGCTAGGGTTTCGCCCATGACGGATGACGTACGGGTCGGCCCCCTCGACCTCGCCGCACACGTGGACGAGGCGCTCGCCGTACAGGCGGTCGCCTTCGGCCTCGGTCCGGACGAGGTGGGCGTACGGCGCCACATCGTCCTGCGGCACATGGCGAGCCCGGGGGCGAGGGCCCTCGGCGCGACGACGGCGGACGGTGTTCTGGTCGGCTTCGTGTACGGCATGCCGAACGACCGCGCCCACTGGTGGTCCACCATCGTCGAGCCCTACCTCCGGCACCACGGGCTCGACGGGTGGCTCGACGGCTCCTTCGTCATCACGGAACTCCACGTCCATCCGGACTTCCAGGCGAAGGGCATCGGCCGGGCCCTGATCACGTCCCTCACGGACACGGCCACCGAACCCCGCTCGATCCTCTCCGCGATCGACATCGAGAGCCCGGCGCGGGGGCTCTACCGGTCGCTGGGCTATGTGGACCTGGCCCAGCAGGTCCACTTCCCGAGCGCGCCGAGGCCGTACGCGGTGATGGGCGCGCGGTTGCCGCTGGCGCGGGGCTAGAGCGGGGGACGGGGTTCACGGCCGGGGCCGGTGGGGCTGATGTCCGGGGCTGCGCCCCGTACACGGCTGCGCCGTGCGTCCTCAAACGCCGGACGGGCTGAATGCGTAACCGATTTCCGCCCGCCCCCACCCCCCGGCTAACCTCCTGACATCACCCTTCCGAGCAGGAGTTCACCATGGCCCAGGTCCAGCGCATGTCCCGTTTGATGGTCAAGACATTGCGTGACGACCCGGCGGACGCCGAGACCCTCAGCCACAAGCTGCTGGTCCGCGCCGGTTACGTCCGTCGCAACGCCGCCGGGATCTGGACCTGGCTGCCGCTCGGCAAGAAGGTCCTCGACAACATCTCGCGCGTCGTGCGCGAGGAGATGGACGCCATCGGCGCCCAGGAGGTGCTGCTCCCCGCCCTCCTGCCCAAGGAGGCGTACGAGGCCTCCGGCCGCTGGGAGGAGTACGGCGACCTGCTGTTCCGCCTCCAGGACCGCAAGGGTGCGGACTACCTCCTCGGCCCCACGCACGAGGAGATCTTCACCCAGACGGTCAAGGACCAGTGCACGTCCTACAAGGACCTGCCGGTGATGCTCTACCAGATCCAGACGAAGTACCGCGACGAGGCCCGCCCCCGTTCCGGCGTGCTCCGCGGCCGTGAGTTCCAGATGAAGGACTCGTACTCCTTCGACACGACCGACGAGGGTCTGGCGGAGTCGTACCGCCTGCACCGCGAGGCGTACATCAAGATCTTCAACCGGCTCGGTCTGGACCACCGCATCGTGTCCGCCGTCTCCGGCGCCATGGGCGGCTCCGCGTCCGAGGAGTTCCTGGCCCCGGCCGCCGCGGGCGAGGACACCTTCGCCGACTGCCCGAACTGCGACTACGCCGCGAACACCGAGGCCGTCACCTTCGGACTCAAGGCCGTCGAGGGCGAGCACGCCGCCGCCGAGGACATCGACACCCCCGACACCCCCACCATCGAGACCCTCGCCGCCCAGCTCGGCGTCGACGCCTCCGCGACCCTGAAGAACCTCCTGGTCAAGATCGACGGCGAGATCGTCGCGGTCGGCGTCCCGGGCCACCGCGAGGTCGACCTCGGCAAGCTGGGCGAGCACCTCGCCCCGGCCGTCGTCGAGCTGGTCACCGCCGAGGACTTCGAGGGCCGCGACGATCTCGTACGCGGCTACGTCGGCCCGCAGGGACTCGCCAAGGTCCGCTACATCGCCGACCCCCGCGTCGCCCCCGGCACCGCCTGGATCACCGGCGCCAACAAGCAGGACACGCACGCCAAGAACGTCGTCGCCGGCCGTGACTTCGAGGTCGACGACTACCTCGACGTCGTCGTCGTCGAAGAGGGCGACCCCTGCCCCAAGTGCGGCACCGGCCTCAAGCTGGACCGCGCCATCGAGATCGGCCACATCTTCCAGCTCGGCCGCAAGTACGCCGACACGTTCTCCCTCGACGTGCTGGGCCAGCAGGGCAAGCCGGTCCGCGTGACCATGGGCTCGTACGGCATCGGCGTCTCGCGCGCCGTGGCCGCACTCGCCGAGCAGTCCGCCGACGACAAGGGCCTGTGCTGGCCCGCCGAGATCGCCCCGGCGGACGTGCACGTCGTCGCGGCGGGCAAGGCGCTCCAGACGGAGCTCGCCGTCGAGGTCGCCGAGAAGCTGGGCGAGGCCGGACTGCGCGTCCTGGTCGACGAGCGTCCCGGCGTCTCGCCCGGCGTGAAGTTCACCGACTCCGAGCTCATCGGCGTCCCGAAGATCCTGGTCGCGGGCCGCCGTGCAGCCGACGGCGTCCTGGAGCTGAAGGACCGTCGCACCGGGGAGCGCGAGGAGCTGACGGTGGACGAGGCGATCGCCCGTCTGACCGGCAAGTAGTCCGTACGGAAGGGCCCCGCACTCC